>CAZQDQ010000093.1:0-1669 GCA_964592455.1 uncultured Pseudomonadales bacterium | reverse complement strand
TAATACAAATATTATCAAATGTTAGAATATGGAGTTGAACCTTAATTTTTTTGGAGGAAAAAATGAAAAAGAGACTGTGGTCGGCTGATTCGAATAGCTGGTTTTTTCTTACACTTTTGTACTCTATTGGTTGTTTTGCTTTTGGGATGGCTCTAATTCAAACTCCTAGCTGGCTTAACGTGTTTCTTGCTTTATTGTTTCTTTTGATTACAATCTATCCATTTATCCAATTTTTGATCCGGAGAAGGTTGGAGCTGGTAATAAATTCAGAAATTTTAGAGTTTGGATATACTCAGGTCCTGCAAAGAGTTGTGCCGGAGGTGAAGGGCAAACAGTTTCTAGGGTTTACAGTCGATGGTGTTAACTATTCCGCGGTGACTATCAAGAGTGGTTACAATGTTGAGGAAACTAAGTATCCGAATTCACCTGTGACGATGTATGAATTTCAGTTTATGGACCCAGGAAACAATATTTTGGTAGTGTTTAATGAATCAGAACCACCGACGAAAGGTGGAGTGAGTGTGTTTGTGAAATGACCCGAAAGTCTAAGTGCTCCCCTGGGGGAGCATTTTTTATGGCTTTAGATTAGAATATAGGCATGGCTTATGATTTTGCGGAAATAGAAAAGAAGTGGACTGAAAAGTTTAGGGGTTTTGATGTATATAAGGGCGTAGACTTTGACAAGAAAGAGAAAAAATATGTTTTGGTGGAGTTTCCCTACCCTTCTGGTGAGGGGTTGCATGTGGGTCATGCTTTTTCGATGACAGGGGCCGATGTTTATGCGCGATTTATGAGAGCAAAGGGTTTTAATGTAATGTTTCCCATGGGGTGGGACGCCTTTGGACTACCAGCAGAAAACTACGCCATAAAAACAGGCGTACAACCACAAGTAACAACAGACAGAGTAACAAAACTGTTTAGGCAGCAAATGGATAAAATGGGGTTTTCGTTTGATTGGGACCGTGAGGTGAATACTACTTTGCCTGACTACTATAAATGGACACAATGGATATTTGTTAAGCTGTTTGAGAAGGGCTTGGCACATAAGCAAGAGATGCCGATAAATTGGTGTCCTTCTTGCAAGATAGGGCTTGCTAATGAGGAGGTCGTTGACGGAAACTGTGAGAGGTGTGGAACCCAAACAGAGAAAAGAAACATCTCTCAATGGGTGGTAAAAATAACGGACTATGCAGATAGATTGATTGAAGGCTTGAGGGATACGGACTTTATAGAGAAAGTAAAAGCTGCACAGATTAATTGGATTGGCAAAAAAGAGGGAGTGATAATAGATTTTAAAGTTGATGGGTCGGATACAAAAGTAAGCTGTTTTACTAAGTTTCCGGAAACTATATATGGTACTGGTTGGGTGGTGGTATCTCCTGAATATCCAAGACTAGAGAGCCTGGTAGTTGCGGAAAAAAGAGAGATGGTGGCAAAGTACGTGGAAGAGTCAAAAAAGAAAAGCGAGTTTGAAAGAACAAGTGGAATAACAAAAAAAACTGGAGTTTTTACGGGGTCGTTTGTTATAAACCCCGTCAATAACAAAAAAATTCCTTTGTGGGTAGGTGATTATGTGCTGGCTAACTTTGGTACTGGGGCGGTAATGGGGGTTGGTCTTCACGACAAAAGGGACTTTTTGTTTGCTAAAGAGTATGGATTAGAGATGATC
>CAZQDQ010000092.1:0-2225 GCA_964592455.1 uncultured Pseudomonadales bacterium | reverse complement strand
GTGGGGAAGTAGGTGGCATTACCCAGGCTATTGGTGCTTACCAAATTACTCACCAAGGCAGTAAAATCACTTTTATCGACACACCGGGGCATGCCGCTTTTTCCGCTATGCGTGCTCGTGGCGGTAAAGTAGCTGATATTGCTTTACTTATTGTTGCAGCCGACGACTCTGTTATGCCCCAAACAAGAGAATCTATTGAACACATCAAAAAGGCTGGTATTCCTTTTGTAGTAGTTGTAAACAAAACAGATCTGCCAGGTGTTAACCCAGAAAAGGTCAAAATAGATTTGGCTAACAACGACGTCTACGTCGAAGGGTACGGTGGCAACATTCCAATTTGTTTTATTTCTGCAAAATCGGGCCAAGGTATAAGTGAGCTATTGGAGGTAATTCTTCTCCTTGCCGAACTAGAAGAACTAAAAAATAACTTTCAAGAGATACCTGCTACTTCAATCGTTATCGAGTCTTCCCTCCATCCCCAAAAAGGACCACTAGCTACTCTTTTAACTAAGTCTGGTACTTTTAAAAAAAATCAGGAACTCTTTGTTGGTCAAAAAAATATTGGAAAAATTAGGTCTATGGTTGACTCAAGTGGTAAGGCTCTCGAAGCGGCTACTCCCTCCACCCCCTTCCAAGTAATTGGTTTATCCGAAGTTCCTACTGTTGGAGATATTATTGCCAGTGAAAAAACAACAGCATCAGAAACAGTTGCCATCAGTTTTAGTAACCGCGAACAAGACAAAGCTAAGCCAACCATTATCCTAAAGTCCGATGTTCAAGGCTCTCTCGAAGCCATTATCAATACTATCAAAGATAGTGTTAACATTGTTTCGAGTTCTGTAGGTCAGGTAACAGACGGTGATGTTGAATTAGCTATTTCAACAGGTGCGGAAATTGTTGGCTTTAATACCAAAATAAATGCCGCTGTTGCCAGAAGGGCAGAAATTGAAAAAGTTCGTTTTACAAACTTCAAGATTATTTATCAGCTCTTTGATTATTTAAAGGAAGTTCAAGAAAAAATAAACGACAACCGCGAACCAACATACGAAGAAGTTGGAAAGTTAAAAGTCTTAAAAGTTTTCAATTTTTCCGGAACAGTTGTTTATGGATGCACTTTAACTGATGGCCAGATAAAAATAGGCGATAAGGTGCAAAACTCAGCCGTTATATCTCTAAAAAGCGGTAAAGTTGATCTCCAAAGTGTCGCAGAGGGACAGGAATTTGGACTCGTTCTTAGACCAAACCTAGAACTTAGTGAAGGTGATATCATATCTGTTACTTCTTTAGTAGAATAGCTCATGGAAGAAAATGGACAAAGTGGTCTAAAAAATCTCTTTAATTCATTAAACAGTTTCTTAATCATATTGCCACCAGACCCAGATAGTGAATTAGTCATATCTGCTCTCTCTCTTCATCTGTCTCTAAAAAATACCAGTAAACAAAGTCAAATTGGCTATTCCGGGGTCTTACCGTCTTTGGAGAATATATCTGGCCTGGACGAACTAAAAGATTCAATAGGAAACAAAAATCTTCATATTTCCTTTGATTTTTTGGAATCTAACTTAGAAAAAGTTGATTATGAGGTCGACCATCTCGGTAAGTTCTCTATCGTCGTTCATCCAAAAGAAAACTCCCCAGTGCCAGACTCCACCAAAGTAAAGTTTAGTTACTCTGGTGCCTCTGCTGACCTTGTTATCTTTTATGCTATTTCTAGCCTAGAGGAACTCGGCCCTGTTTATGCTCAGGAAAAAAAATTCTTAGACAACGCAAAAACTTTCTGTGTCTCCAACAACCCTACCCCAATAAACTTTACTGGCAACATTCTTCAGCAACCAAACGCAAACTACGCGGAAATTACTAGCCTTCTAATCCAGAAAACAGCCCTAACACCGTCTCAACAGGCAGCTAACAATCTTATCCAAACTATCTACAAAACCACAAACAACCTTACCAGTCCAAAGGTAAGTTCCACAACTTTCGAAATCTTAGCTTTTCTTCTTCGCCATGGTGGCCAAATTCCAGGTAGAATACCAAACAATTCTCTCTTTTCCCTTCCTCAGCCACCCATTTTTAGTGCCCCATCCACAACGCCACCGGATCACGAAGGAGACAGTCCTGAAGTTCCCTCCGACTGGCAAATGCCCAAAATATTTAAAGCTAGCCAATCTAGCGGTTAATTCTAGTTAAATATCCGACAGTCTAGTGTTAAGTTCTTGTTAATGGCG
>CAZQDQ010000091.1:0-2286 GCA_964592455.1 uncultured Pseudomonadales bacterium | reverse complement strand
TGCTTATAAATTGAGTCCGAGTTTGGGGGTGGTGGCTGTGGCTATAAAAATAGACGGTAAAGTTTGCCCTCTTAACACAATAGTTCCTAATGTAGCAACAGTAGAGGTGCTGAAAGACTTAAGTAAAACTGAACCAGATAAAGAATGGCTTGGGTATGCCAACCTTGAGACTAGGAGAATAATAGAAAAACAGCTGATGGTTTCCGAGAGGGACAAAATGATTGCAAAGGGTAAAGAGATTTTTATAAATGAAGTGTTGATGGAAAGAGGTGTGTTGGAACTTAAGGATTTGGATGAAGTGCTTGTAAGTAGCTTGCTTTCGAATCTTAATTGTTGGCATGGAACTAATGATTTGTACTATAAAGTAGCAGATGGAATGGATTTGGAGAGAGCAAGAGACGTTTTGGATTTATTGGGAGTGAAAGTGGGTAGCTATACGAGTGTACAAATAGAAGGGGAAAATGCCCCCGGAGTAGCTAAAGATGTGGCACAAATACTCGCTCGGCACAAAGCGGACACGAGAAATGCAGTGGAGAGAGTTTTTGAGAATGACAGGTTTTTGATTAGAATTTTGATGAAGGTGGACTATAAGGGAAAGAAAAAAATAGAGGAAGAACTGAAGAGGAAGTATTCTGAGTGTGTGGTTGTATAACTGGCGGCTGTTTGCGATACAGAAAAACCGAACGCTATTTTGCCTGCGCAAAATCCGTTCTTGTTTGCAGTCAAAAATTCTTTGAGTACAAAGAAGCCAGCTTTTTGACTTTGCGCAATATTTTTCTTAAATCGCAAACAACTAGCTCTTCGTTCACTTTATGGGGTCAATCGTTTGACGCCGCGATAGAGGTAGGTGGCTTCGCGGATGTTTTCCAGTTCTAGGAGCTTCATGATCATTCTGTTTGGTCCGGCACCAAAACCACCATGAGGTGGACAGCCATACTTGAAGAAGTCAAGATAACTTTGGATGGTTTGTAGGTTAATGCCTTTATCTAGGGCATTTTGTTTTAGTTCTTCATATCTGTGCTCTCTTTGGGCACCACTAGTGATTTCTAGACCATTCCAGAGTAAGTCGAAAGTTTTTGAAAGACCTGAGTCATTGTCATATTTTTGGCTATAGAAAGCGCGACCTTCGGCAGGGTAGTCGATGATGAAGACAAATTCGGAATTGTATTTTTCGTTGGCGTATTTGCTGATCACCTTTTCTTCTTCTGGAGAGAGATCGGCGACTTTGTCGCTAGTAACACCTAGGCCTTTTAAGATTTCTTTGACTTCCAGGAAGGGAATTCTAGGAAAGGCATTTGTTGGGACAATTAACTTTCTGTTAAAAAGTTTTTCGATTTGGTCACCATATTCTTCATCTACTCTTTTTATGATTTCGGCAAGAAGTTTTTCTTCTTCGTCCATAACATCATGGTGGGAGGTGATAAAAGACATCTCAGCGTCGTAACCAGTAAACTCGGTACTATGGCGCGAGGTAAAGGAGGGATCAGCGCGGAAGACGGGGCCGATCTCAAAAACCTTTTCTAATCCAGCTGCCATAGCCATTTGTTTGTAAAACTGTGGGGATTGGGCAAGGTAAGCTTTGCCACCAAAATAATCAACTTCGAATAGTTCGGCGCCGCCTTCGCTGGGTGAGCCCATGAGTTTGGGTGAGTGGATTTGGACAAATCCACGGCCGGTAAAGAAGTTAGTAAAGACTTGGTCCATGAGTGTCCAGACTTTAAAAATTAAAGCATTTTCTTCTTTTCTTAGATCTAAATATCTCCAGTCTAGTCTCACGTCTAAATTTGTTTCGCCGTCACCCTTTTCACTTACCGGAATAGGTAGTTCTGGCTGCGCCACACTAAGAACCTCGACAGACTCGATAAAAATTTCTATGCCACCGGGGGCTTGGTCGTTTTTTTTGGCTTCTCCAACGATAGATATGACAGACTCCAGTGAGAGATCGGCGACTTTTTGGAAGTTTTCGGTGTTGCCTTTGGTAACTACTGTTTGGATGGTTCCTGTAATATCGCGAACTACGAGAAAGATAATACCACCTTGCTTTCTTATAGTTTGGGCAAAGCCCTTGATGTTTACTTGTTTGCCAAGGTGTTTTTTGAGGTCGTTGATATAGGTTCGGGTCATGACATGATTATAGCTGATGATATAATCTGGTTGCTCATTTATTTTTTTGTTAAAGGAGATTGAGATGGATACTGTTAATTTGTGGAAGTCGAGTGAGAAGAATCGTTTTGGCAGGTACCCGATATATTGAACACATAGTGAATACTAATTTGTTTAATATAA
>CAZQDQ010000090.1:0-2519 GCA_964592455.1 uncultured Pseudomonadales bacterium | reverse complement strand
TGAAGAAAAAGCTTTAGAAATCCACGACTTGCTGAAGACGCTTGATTTACCTGAGTGGATGGCAGGTAGTGTTCCCCTGGAGTAGGGGATTTTTTGTGGCAAAAAAAATATTTGACTTAGAGTAAAATAGCTATAGAAATCTAAAATGGTTAAAGGAATAATAGAAAGTACGATAAGAAGTGTTTGTGAGACAGAGAGTTTTTCTGTGGAAAGGCCGAGTGATGAGACTAGAGGAGATTTTGCATGCAATGTGGCCATGGTGCTGGATAAGACTGCTGGCAAAACCCCAAGAGAGATGGCAGAGGAGATTATGGAGAAGCTAAAAAAAGATAAAGATCTTGGACTTGTTGTTGACTTGGAAAAAATTGAGGTGGCTGGGCCTGGGTTTATTAACTTTTGGATTCGTGATGAATACCTAAGTTTAGCTATGGGTTTGGTTGGTAATGACTATTGGGGAAAGAGTGAATTTATGAAAGGTAAAAAAGTTTTGGTGGAGTACAGCTCGCCAAATATTGCCAAGAGATTTTCGGTGGGTCACTTGCGGTCTACTATTATTGGCAATGCCTTATACAACTTGTACAAAGCGAGTGGTGCAGAAAGAGTTACAGATGATAATCACTTGGGTGACTGGGGAACGCAGTTTGGAATGATTGTGGCTGCAGTGGAAGAGGAAAACTTGGATATATCCAGCATGAGTGTAGGAGAGTTGGAAGAGCTATATGTTCGATTTAATAAAAGAATTGCTGAGAATCCAGACCTAAAGGATAAAGCTAGGGAAGCTTTTTTGAGGTTGGAGCAGGGGGACGCTAACGCCCGCAAAATTTGGCAACTGGCGGTTGATGTTTCCATGAGAGAATTTAACGAAATTTATAAGAAATTGGGTGTTGGTTTTGAAAACATGTATGGCGAGAGTGTTTATGAGAGTCAGATGCCAGGAATAATTGCTGACTTAAAAGCAAAAGGAATCGCAACGGAAGGAGTGAGGGGTGCCTATATAATTAAGTTTGAGAAAGATGACAAGGAGTATATGAGTCCAGCTATGTTGTTGAAGTCTGATGGGACAACAACTTATTTGACGAGAGATTTGGCAACTATAGAAAAGAGATTGACAGATGAAAGCTTGAAGTCTGATTTGTATATTTATGAAGTTGGGTCCGAGCAAAAGTTACATTTTCGCCAAGTGTTTGAGACGGCTAGAAAACTTTGGCCAGAAAAAACTAAGAACATAAAGTTTGTGCATGTGGCACATGGGCTTTTGACTTTGCCAGAGGGGAAGATGAGCACCAGAAAAGGGAACACAATTAAACTGGAAGATTTAATTGCTAAAGCTGGTGATGAAGCAAGAGACTTTGTTAAGAGTGAAGATGTTGATGTTGATGTTATGGCAGTAAATGCGATTAAGTACAACGAGTTAAGAAGATCTCCAGAATTAAACTATGTTTTTCGCTGGGAAGAAGCATTGGCTATGGAGGGAAATAGTGCGCCGTATATAAATTATGCGTATGTGAGGGCGAAAAAGATCATTGATCTAAAACTCAAAACTTCCAAAACTCAAGAACTCAAGACATATTTTGAGGGGGAGGAGAAGGAGTTGGTAAGGTTGCTGATGAGGTTTGCGGAAGGTGAAGTGGTAGAAGAAGCAGCAAAAAATTTTGCGCCGCACTTGCTGGCTGGGTACTTGTTTGAAGTAGCTAAAAAGTTTAATGCTTTTTATGACCACAATAAAGTTTTGGGCGATACTAGAGAGAAACAGAGAATGGTTTTGGTAAAGGCGGTGGCGGAAGTGCTTAAGGATGGCATGAGACTGTTGGGGATAGAGGTGGTGGAGAAGATGTAAGAGCTTGCTCGTTTATTGTTCAATTTGTTATAAAAAACACCTTCTGTAATGAAGGTGTTGGTGTAATCTAGGCAGCGAATTTGAGAAGACCTTTTTCCTGAAGGAATTTGATTAGGAGGTCTGTGATGTGGTTTGCCACCATATCCGAATCATACTTGCTTTCAGCACTCACGGTGACGAAAAAGATCTCTTCGTCTGGTGACATTTGGTCTGTTCGCGAGATCTTAACGATGTGTGTAGTAAATTCCTTGTCTAAGACCATTCCGTCGTCATATCCCATAAAAATAGGAGTTTTCTTCGGGTTTATTTGTCCAGCTGCGATACCGACCAAAGGGGATTTGTGCTTGAAGGAAACAATTTGCACAAAAACAGTTTCAGTTTTGTCTCTTAGGTGGGAGGGGTTGAATCCTTCAATCCAGCCACCCAGACGACCTTCAATTTGATGAATAAGTTCCATACTTTCTCCTTGATTTCTCTTTTGAAATGTGTTTTGCCCTATAGTTTACCATAAGAGGTAAAATGAGGCAACTTCTAGGAGTAATGGTGAAGGTGGAGAATCTCGATTTTGTTCTTGATGTAGGTATAAATGTGCTGTGAGTCCTGTGGGCTGGCTATTACTGAGATGATGACAATAATGTGCTCGTTTAGTCTAATTATGTCGCAGTGTCCATAGTCGGTGTGA
>CAZQDQ010000089.1:0-2700 GCA_964592455.1 uncultured Pseudomonadales bacterium | reverse complement strand
GAGACTTTGGGGATAGTGAGATAGTAAAAGAGGGGAGTGTAGACCCAAAAAGTGATTATGAAGTAATTGAGACTGAGCTAATTTTGAAGGACTTGGAAACAGTTGAGAAAGTCAAAAATCAAAAGTCAAAAGTCAAAGGAGAGGAGAGAAAGTATGCAGTTACAGAGAAGCTGTGGGAAGGGTTGAATAACAATTTACCCGCTAGAGATGTGCTGGATGGTGAAGAGTTTGATTTGGTAAAAGATTTGTGCCTACTTACTGCAAAGCCAGAAATAAAAGTATTTAATGTGGCTGAGACTGACCCTAGATTGAAACAAGGTGGAGATGAGTTGGTTATTAGTGCCAAGATAGAGTCGGAAATTGCGAGCCTATCGGAGGAAGATGGGAAAATATTTATGGAAGAAATGGGGTTGTCGGAGCCCGGTCTGAATCGATTAATAAAAGTTGCTTACAAGACATTGGGGCTTATTAGTTTTTTGACTACTGGGGAAATGGAGACAAAAGCCTGGACGATAAAGGCGGGGACAAAAGCACCACGAGCAGCCGGTGTAATCCATTCTGACTTTGAAAAGAAATTTATAAAAGCCAAAGTGTGTGACTATGGTGAATTTGTAGAAAATAATGGGTGGAAGGTGGCGGCAGAAAAGGGAAAAGTGAGGATGGAGGGAAAAGAGTACATTGTTTGTGATGGAGATGTTATTGAATACATGATTGGATCATAAGAGCTTGCTCGTCGCCTTTTCGATAATTTATTATTATCGAAATATTGCTTCTGCGCTTGCCTCTTATATCACGCTCATAACTTCGTTATGATGCTTGGATATAAAAAACCACCATATTTCAGGTGGTTGCTGGTTATTTGATTTCTTTATCGAGGATCTTGCTAAACACAATACTGACTCCGACAAATAATAAGCCGAAACCAGTGGTAGAAATCAGGTTCTCGGCGAAAAGGGCTGTTAATGTTGATCCAAGGCTTAGCAGCCAGAGAAACAAAAACATGATTAAATACGGCATTTTTTTCTCCTTTTTATCTTGGGCAGGTGAAGTGGCAGATAATTTTGTTCACCAGGCTAATTTCGTAAAGCTGTCCGTTGAACAAAAGGTTGAGAGTGATAACTAGTGCGACCATAAGCCAAATGAGAGCTGTCATTATCAAGTTGTCCAATGCTGGCATGTTGTTTAGATAGAAGTATTGTGGGACAAGTAGACAGGCAGTGGCAATAATGGACAAAATAGCAAGAATATTATCATTGAGTAGCAGTAGGCTAAAAGTATAGCCAAGCAAGCCAAGAGTGATTGTTAGGCTAGATGTCCAGGCTAAAAATGTGGGTTTATTCAATGTGCCTCCGATCGAGTTATTTGTCCTATAATTATACTACAAACTCTGATCAATAGAAAAACCGGCCTCGTAGAGGTCGGTCTTGTGGCTATTTGTGCTTTTTTTGTTCTGTTTCCTTTAATTTATCATATGTCTTTTGATCCTTCGTGGTAAGATCACCGTACGGGCCTTCGTGTGTCCAACGAAACCAATCAGCGGCGGACATTCTTCCAAACTTGAGGTATATCAGGGTAACTATGGTTGCAAGGATGACAATGCCATTCCAAGGGTCTGGAAGAAGCATCACACCAATTGCAACCAAAATACCAAGAGCAACGAGTCCAGGATGGTATTTCATTTTATCTCCTTAAACGTGCAGATTTTTGAATTCATTGGCATTTTAGCATAGCTATAGGTCTTTTGCAAGGGGCAGAGGCCAGGGGGGGGTGGATTTGAGGCTGGATTGTGCTGGGCGCATAGTGTAAAATGGTCAGGTTATTAAAAAAATGCTTGAATATGGCTAAAAAGACAACCGCAACCAAGTCCTCCAAACCGGAGGCTACACAGTCCATGGGCTCTACTAACAAGTACGAGCTTGTTGTCATTTATCCTACAACTGAGAATGAAGTTGGAGCTGAGAAGCAAATCAACGAGAAGTGCAAAAAGCACGGACTCAAGGTAGTAGAAACCGATAAATGGGGGACAAAAACTATGGCTTACGAGATTAAGAAGCAAACTCGTGGCTATTACTTAAAATTAGTAATCGAAGGTAGTGCATCTGCTCTTAAGCTTTTGGAAAAAGACTTGCAGATGGACGACAAAATGTTAAGATTCTTAATTGTTAGGATTTAATTAATTTATATGAGCACAAGAAGTTTAAACAGAGTTACCTTAATTGGCAATCTTACCCGCGACCCAGAGCTAAAATACACACCAGCTGGCAGTGCAGTTTGTACTTTTGGCATGGCTACTAACCGTGAGTGGACCGACTCTTCTGGTCAAAAACAGGAGGGGGCTGAGTTCCACCGAATCGTGGCCTGGGGAAAGCTTGGAGAAATTTGCAGCCAACTATTACAAAAGGGCCGCAAGGTTTTTGTAGAGGGCCGTTTGCAAACCAGGCAATGGAAAACACAAGACGGTAGTGACAAACAAGTGACCGAAATTGTAATAGAAGAAATGATGGCCTTGGACGCGCCTAAAAATAGCAACTATTCGTCTGGTAATTACGATGCTTCGTATACAGCTGAAAATAGTAACACTGCTTCCAGTACATCTCCTGCCGAGGAAGTTTTTTCAGCTGACGAGAAAAGTACCGTGAGTAGCAGTGCTGATGACGAAATTCCATTTTAAAAATACTTACCCCACGTCGCTAAAGCTTT
>CAZQDQ010000088.1:0-2906 GCA_964592455.1 uncultured Pseudomonadales bacterium | reverse complement strand
ATTTCAGACGTCTGGACTATTAACTTGGGTAGGAGTGAAGGAAGGTGACACTGTAAAAAGGTTTCAGACCATTGCGACACTAGACAAGCGCGAACTTCAAAATTCAATGACTACTTATTTGAATGCGTATAACAAAGCAAGAGATGACTTTGAGCAAGCACAGGACGATAATCGTGACTGGGAAACAAGAGGAATGACTAGTGAGGCTAGGGAGGCAATTAAAAGGACTCTAAATAAAGAACAAATGGATCTTAATAACTCCGTTTTAGCTTTGGAAGCGAAAGCATTGGCTCTAAAGTTTGCGAATCTTTACACACCAATTGAAGGTGTGGTAACTAAGGTAGACTCTCCATTGGCAGGGCAAAACATAACCCCATCAACGGCAACTTTTGAAATAATTAATCCGAAAACTATTTACTTTTCAGCGGTTGCTGACCAAACGGAAGTTACCAAATTTAAAGTAGGACAAAAAGGAGTACTTTCTTTGGACGCTTTCCCTAACTTAGATATTGATACTTTGGTAGAGTCAGTGGCATTTACGCCAAAGTCGGGCAATAGTGGAACTGTATACGAAATAAAAATGTCGCTTGAGGCAAGTCCTAGTGGTCAAAACTTAAAAATGGGGATGACGGGGGATGTGAGCTTTGTCTTTGGAGAAAGAAAGCAAGTTTTGGCAGTACCTGAAAAGTACATAAAAGAAAAGGTGGGAAAAAAATATGTAGTTTTGTTGGAAAAGGAAAAAAAGAGAGAGGTTTTTGTGGAGACAGGCTATGAAGCAGATAACATGATAGAAATAGTTTCGGGACTGAAAGAAAATGATGTCATCTACAATTAAACTAGAGAACATTTGGAAAACTTGGAAAATTGGTGATGGAGAGGAGTTTACAGCTCTAAGAGGAATTAACTTAGAGATCGACAAAGGAGAGTATTCTGCAATTATTGGTCACTCCGGAAGTGGAAAATCTACTTTAATGCACATGATAGGTTTGCTAGATAAACCAACTGATGGAAAGGTGTTGATTGAAGGGCGTGAGGTTTCTCGGTTAGATGATAATTCCACTTCTAAACTAAGAAGCGAATTTGTTGGTTTTGTTTTTCAGCAGTTTAACTTGCTGAATAAACTCACTATTAAAGAAAATATTTTGCTTCCTGTAACTTACGCAAGAGTGAAATTGGATTTTGACCCCGATGAGCGGGCCGAGTACCTGATGGAGCGTTTTGGTATTTTAAGCAAAAAAGACTCATTTCCAAATAAAATTTCTGGAGGTCAACAACAAAGAGTAGCTGTAGCTAGAGCTTTGATAATGAACCCAAAACTGATTTTGGCTGATGAGCCAACTGGTAACCTGGATACAAAATCTGGAGACGAAATAATGAAGTTGTTTGAAGAACTAAATAAAACTGAAAAGATTACAGTTGTTTTGGTAACTCACGAGCCAGACATTGCAAATAGAACGAGAAGACAAATACGGGTGCGTGATGGAGAAATAATCAGTGATCAGCGAAAATGACAATAAGTAGCGAGCTTTTTTACTTACTAAAGTCTGCTGTAGCTGACTTTAAAAGGGACAAAGTAAGAACAGCTTTAACCTCTTTGGGGATTATGATAGGCGTTCTTTCTGTGGTAATGCTAATAGCTCTTGGTCTAGGACTAAAAAACTATATTTCAGGTCAATTTGAAGGATTGGGAGCAAACTTAATAATGGTTTTACCGGGGTCAGGATTTACAGGAGAAGGTGGTGGAAATTTTGGGGGACAAGGGTTGATGGGCGGCGCGGAATTTGATGAGAAAGACGTTAGAAGTCTAAAAAAGGTCGAAGGTTTGGAATATGTTGTACCAGTTGTTTTTAAATCAACTACCATACAAAGTGAAACCGAAGAAAAAGTTGGTTATATGATGGGAGTAAATGAAGAACTCTTTTCTCTTATGAACTCTGAACTCTTGGTAGGGAGCCTGTTCGATAAGACCGATGTTGAAAACAATGCCAAGGTGGCAATACTAGGATTTACTTTGGCGGATGAACTTTTTGGAACACCAGAAGACGCCTTGGGAAAAAATATTAGGATTCAAGGTGTGCGCTTGAAAGTTTTAGGAGTCTTGGACAAAACTGGCGACAGAGAACAAGACGGTGCGGCAATAATACCTTACACTACAACCTTTGGATCGATTAATCCTAATAAAACCTTTTGGTCTATATACCTTGGGGTTCCATCTGAGGATAAAGTTGAAATCGTTTCCCGAGAAGCTGAGAAAGTTCTTTTAAAAAGATACGAAGAGGACCAGTTTGCAATGACGGAACAATCGGAAATATTATCTTCGGTGAATCAAATATTTGGAATGATTAACCTAGTTTTGGTAGCGATTGGTTCAATATCACTATTAGTTGGAGGAATTGGAATAATGAATATCATGTACGCAACAGTAACCGAAAGAACAAAAGAAATTGGTATTAGAAGGGCGGTTGGAGCTACTAAAAGAGACATTCTATTGCAGTTTTTGACAGAGTCACTTGTGCTGTCACTGTTTGGAGGAGTTTTGGGGCTGTTGTTGGCGGCAGGTATTGTTTTACTGGTTCAGATTTGGTTTCCAGTTGCTTTAAACTTAACTGCGATATTAGTTGCTTTTGGTGTATCGAGTGCAATTGGAATTTTCTTTGGAGTTTTTCCGGCGAAAAAAGCGGCAGATCTTTCCCCTATTGATGCAATTAGGTATGAATAATCAAAAACTCGAAAATTCAAAACTGAAAAAAATAAAAATAAAAAATATTGTATTGATATTTATAACTTTTTTTGGAGTGGTAGGTTTAGCTCTTGCAGCCTGGAAAGGATACTACTTTTATAACAATAAACTTAACGGTTTGATGGCTGAGAATATTGCTAAGGATGAATATTTTAAAGAAGTGGAG
>CAZQDQ010000087.1:0-2956 GCA_964592455.1 uncultured Pseudomonadales bacterium | reverse complement strand
ATTAGGGTGCTTAACCCACCCAAAATACATATATAAACAATTTTTCTTTGAGATTGGTCTGTAAAAAGGAAGCTGACGGCAGAAAGAGAAAACAGAAGACCTGCGATGGGGGAAATAAAATCATCAAAAGGAAAGGTGAAAAGCAAAGGGGCGGTGACCAGGTTACGGACCGCACCAGATAGAGATTGAAATCCGTTTTGAAGAATACCGTCAAATAAAGGAAAAACTGGATTACCAGTATAGTAATACGAGACCAAAAACCAAGGAAGCGCTACTAAAGCACTAATTGGCAAAATACTGACTCCAAAAACAAGACTGTAAATAATTAAAGAGAAAAGGCTTAACCACTTAGTACCAAGCGACAGCCCAAGGAAAACAGCACCTAGCAATTTCTTATTATTTAGAAATAAATACAGAGCAAAAACTTCTAAAAAACTTCTAAAAAGATCTATGTAGGCGCTGCTAGACTGCCAGCTGACTAAAAAACTTAAGTAAAAAAGACAAGAAGCTAATAATGAGTATTCCTTGTTTAAGTTTTGTTGTTTTGCAATCTTAAACGTTAGAAGTGCCACTCCCACACCAGAGAGATACTGAATAAGCTTGGGTCCGATGGTCCCAGTAAAATATATAAGTGGTGTGAATAACCACTCTGTTAATCTTGGCATAACAGAGTAGTAGAGTAGTCCCCCAGGAAAATAGTACTGTCCATTTAATAGCCAAAGCTTAGGTAAGGTTAAGTGGTACCAAAGCGCATCAAAGCCAATTTCTGGAGTAAAAACCCCAAAAAAATTTAGAACAAACAAAATAAGAGTAAGACAGAGAAAAATCTTTATCGTTTTGTGATTTTTTCCCATTGATAAATTCTAACTGACAGTGATTGAATGCTCATTAAATAAGCTAAAAATAATCCAGGAAAGCCGTCCATAAGACCCAGTTTAAAAAAATAGTTATTTAGAAACTTGAGAATTGGAAAGAGAATAAGGTTAAATAAAGTAAATAGTTTTCCCTCATGGTCTAAACTGTAAGCATCTAGTGGGCCATAATGGCGGATTCTATTTATAAACTGAGAAATAAAATAATCTTTTTGGTGGTAAAGAACATTGTCTAAATATCCTATTTTTCCATTTATGTTCCACACTTCGTGAACAGACCTTAGAAACTCTCCCCCACCAACTTTAGCAAGCCGCAAGATCTTTTGATTTTTTATCTCGCCATATTTTAACTCTTGGTAGAAACAAAGGTCGTGACGAGTAAGGAAAAAGCCGGCATATTCTTTTTGATTTATTTTTTGCTTTATTTCTGCTGCCAGTTCACCAGAAACTATTTCGTCATCATCTACAAACATGGCCCAAGTAGTTTTGATTTTACTTAAACCCAAATTTCGTTTTTTGGCAAAACTATCTAGGGAGGTAGCTGCCATGTATTCTGCGTTTTTAACTGGTATGGCTAATGTAGGTTTTTTGTTTTCAAAGACAAAAAGAACTTTGTCAGCAAAAGTTAACCGCCTTAAGAAGTTCTCTGGCAAGAAAGGCTTATTGGTGATGACAATTACACCAAGAGTCATGATTTTGCGGATATTTTTTCTGGTAACCTCTCTACATAGTTATAGACTAGCCAAGAAAGGGGAATGGTAATGGCAGCTGAGCTTACAAGTAAAAAGAAATGAGTTGCCAAGTAGTGATTTGAGTAATTTATTTGCGGAAAAAATTGGAATAGGACTCTGCCTAAAGTGTAAAGAACAGAAAAGTGAATTAAGTAAAGGCTATAAGAAATCTTGCCAATAAAAAGCAACCATGGCCTACTTAAAAAGGAAAATATTTTTATGTTGCTTTGATATATGACTAGTCCCAAGATAAACCAGCTAATAAAACTCTCAAAAACACCCCCTTGGTACTCATTGGTTTGGTAGCGAATGGCGAGCATAGTAAAAACAAGCAGTGGCAAAGACAGGTAAGTAAACCACACTGGTATACTTTTAAAGAAATTCTCAAGCTGAGGAATAATTAGACCAAGGTAAAACATATAAAGGTAACGAAAGTCTCTAAAATTATTAAGATTTAACAAATTAAAGCTTAAGTAGGTCAGCAAAATGGCAAATAAAATGTTTTGCCAGGAAGAAAGTTTTTTGGATAAAAAATACAATAAAGGAGCAAAAAAAGAAACCAAAACAATGACCCTTAAAGTCCAGGTAACCCCACCTAGGTTGATATTTATAAAAATGGTGTTTAAAAAAAATTCTTTTAAATTAAGGTCAAAGTTCATCCACCAGTGATACCAACTAGAGGCGTGAGGGAATGTCTGGTAGTCAAACCCCAGCCAGCGAGCCGTACTAATAAGTAAAATGGTAAAGAAAAAAGCTGGATACAGTCTAATAAATCGTTTGTAAAGAAATTTAAAGTAGTTACTAATCCCCCAGCTGTATTTGCTAAGAGAAAAGTTTAAAACGTAGCCTGACATAACAAAAAACATACTAACTGCCGTTCCCCCATTGCCCAGGATCATCATTATCTGCTGAACTTTGGCAGGCCAGTCGACGAACTTTAAGTAGTTTTGCCCCCAAACGTTTGCATAAGCTGGAATGGTTACAACTAAAAAAGAGTGGTTCAAAACAACAATTAGAGAAAGCAGTCCTCTGATGCCATCTAAGTTTGTAATTCTATTTCTTTTATCTGTTACCATCTTCTTGTATTATAAAGCGGTGAGAGACTTTCGCATACAAGCATTGGTTGATTTTGGAAAAACGATTTATAAAGGGGAGATGACAACTTTAAACTTAATTAAGTACCTTTCTTTTTGGCTTTTGCCTAGAAATGGTAACCTTAAAGCAAATAAGTTTTTTGACATTCGGGACTTTTATTTTTTGAGAAAAACCCTGTTTGAGTTTGGGGCGAATGACCCGGCTTGGTTTCCGAGATTAATAGAGCCGACAACACTGGGAATAAGAGGTTGGGAGTAC
>CAZQDQ010000086.1:0-3101 GCA_964592455.1 uncultured Pseudomonadales bacterium | reverse complement strand
TGCTAAAATAGCCCCACTATGGCTAAAAAAGGACCCAGACAACACTTAGGTTTAAAATGCTCCAAATGTGGTCATTTTAACTACATAACCGAAAGAAATAAGACCAATACACCGGAAAAATTGAGCTTAACCAAGTACTGCCGCACCTGCAGGGAACATACCGAACATAAAGAGGTTTCTAAACTCAAATAATAACTTATAAGGTATAATATCTCCAGAATACTTACCTTAAATCTTTTCTTAAGAGGAGAAATTATGTCCATTTCAGACATTCGTTATCTTATCGCCGACCTTTTTCTCGGCCAATTTGGGTCATACTCTGACAAACTCTCTTGTTCAGTCATCCAACGTCTAACACCAAGTGACAATCGGCAAGCAGCTCAAGTATTACAAGAAATCCAGAAAATCCCCGGTCTCTTGTACTTCCAGGGTTATGGGCTGGATGATGAAACTTCCCAAACAGTTCTCTTGTTTGGAGGCAAAGGTGACTTCGCCAAAAAAGTTCTTGAGGTGTTAGAGAAAATTGGATTCGATGTTTTAAACTACTCAAGTCAAAGCATGATCTAACTTTAAGTCCCGCCAACAGGCGGGCTTTTTTGTATCTTCTCCATCCCTACACTAGACGGAAACTCATCATCCACTTTAGTCAAAACAAAAATCAGTTTCTCTTCCAACATCCTCACTAGTCTCCCATTCTCACCTATGTCCAACCTATCATCCCACCACCTCTCCTCAAACTCCCACAGAGCCACAAAACGGTCTTTGCCGGCATAATGGCCATATGGGTCAGCAAACCTCAAGTAGCCCTTTTCTCTATCTATCTCCAAGGCGATACAATAGTTTCCCTGATCACCAGTCAGCGCCGGGTCTCTCCTCAATTTACCAACAAACCGCTCCCATAACCCAGGCAAAACATCATCTCCATATTCATCCCCTGCAAATATTCCCTGCCAATCAAAAGCCACCAAAAGACCACGACCCACCAACTTCTCAATATCTTCTACTGTTGAATTATTTTTCTGCCAAACTACCAAATCAGGAAAAATTTTTTTTATACCTACTACTAAGGACTTAAGCGGTATCCCTACCTTCATCACTGTTTTTGCTGCTCCACAGGCTTCCACAATCTGTTTCTGATCAACCGATATCTCAAACTGACTCACCAACATCTGCACCACCGCTGGACCACAATACGACCCAGTCTCTTGTCTACTTCTTATAAAATTAACCATTTATCTTAGCTTCATTAAGTATTTTTCTTATTTTTTCTATTTCGTTTTTTCGAAAACCAAAGTCCGCCCAAACCTTCACCCCATCTGGCACCACAAAGTTTTTTTCAGCCTCATTGAGCCACTCTTTCATATTACCCTCATACTCTTCCATTTTTCCCAAACCTATCAACCCATTACATAAATTTATTAGCACAGCCGATCTCCAAATGGCCCAGGTCGTATAGTCCTTTTGCTTTAAAACCCTCCCTTTTTCCGTAGTTTCATATTCTTCATAAAGATTCAAGGCTTTCACCACAGCTACTCCAGTGTCTGCCACTCTCAGCTCATCAGCTATCAAAAAGCCTCTATACTCATAATCCATCGCTTTATTACTCTCATATTTTGGATCAAGCTCCACCTTTTCAATTGCTTCTTTGTAAAACCTTATCGCTTCTTCATATTTTCCCTCATAGTCAGCTATCCGACCCAAATATCTTGCCACTCTGGACTCCCACTTAAACAGTTTCCTTTCTTGAACATACTGATTTACTTTTGTAATAGCCCCTTTCATTTGGGCTAAGTCACTCCCGGACTGCCCCTCCATATATCTATGCTGGTGTATTAAAGCCTCTTCAAATAAAAGCTCCACCACTTCGTCGTGCATGTTGTTCTCCAAAGCAAAACTCCTAAGCAACAATATGTCAGACAAGGCCTCGCCCTGCCTTTCTTTATCTTCCCTTTTCTGTAAAGCCTCCGACCTCAATTCAGAAAAATTTACCAAATTTATCTCTGGTTTCATCATTCCTAAATTATAAACTACATCACACTTATAACTTAAGTCTTTTGTCTTTTTACTTATCTAGCTGCTTCGCATATCTCGTCAACATCCCCGACAATACCTCGTCAAAGCTCACTCCGTGCATAGCCAATACTTCGGTCATAGGCAGACCCATATCTGGTCCAAATGCAGTATTGGGGTTACTATCCGTAAAGTACGGAATACTGGTCTCCGCATCAACTCGCACATCAAATTTAGCATAATCCTTGTGCGCCAAGCCGTTAAAGGCCCTAACTGCCAGTTGCTCTATCTTGCCCGCCAATGGCTCCTCTACGTGTTTGTAGGTGTAGGACTTAGCATCGTCATAAGACTCAAAACTAGTAAAATAGTGCTTCCCATCCGGCTTAATCCTAAATACCTTCTGAGCCATGTAAACTCTTTTACGTGTACCATCATCAAAAACTACCACCGTAACCTCTGGTCCGTCGATAAACTGCTCTACCACCACCGGTATTCTATAGGTAGTAATCATCTCGTCAACTTTCTTCTGAGCTTCCCTAACTGTTTCCTTAACCGCCTTGTTATCAATTCCCACACTTCCACCACTCTCATTTAACTTAACGATTAGGGGCAATCCCAAGGTCTCATCTACTGCAGTTCCGGCTCGACGAATAAACTGGAAGGCGGGAGTAGGAATCCCATAGGCCATAAGAAGTCTTTTGGTCAAGTTTCTATTGTTACCGATAATTAAACCTTCCATACCAGCGCCGGTATACAAAACATTAGAAAGCTCCAAAGCTGCTGGTACCGAGGTTTGTAAACGGTCTTTCCCTTTTAAGGTATCCACCAAATTCAAAACAATGTCCGGCTGATCAACTAACAAATTGGTCAAAAAATACTGGTCGCCCGGTAAAGATTTAACCGGAATTCCCAACCTTTTCACTCTCTCTACCACCTCAGCAGCTCTCTCTTCTACTTCAACCTCAGCTTCATAGGACTCTTGGGTGGGGAAAAACTCCCTCTCCACATGTGAATAAGCCACCACTACCAACCCTTTTTTCTTCCAGGCCGACATGTCGACCCTAATTTTGGTCTTTTTGCGCGACTTGGGT
>CAZQDQ010000085.1:0-3150 GCA_964592455.1 uncultured Pseudomonadales bacterium | reverse complement strand
GTATGGCAAGCAGATGATGAGATAAGCAAAATAACTACGCAGGCCTACTACCAGCATTAGTAAGAGTTGTCCTCTGACCCAATAACTTATTTGAAGCTGAAGATTGTCTGCCAGCTTAGTGTAAATAGTCTTTTTTTCTGGATATAGAAACTGAATATATCCTGGGACTTTTTTAATCTCTTGAGTGAGATAAAAACTTAAAACTACAGTAGTAAAGGCACTAAACAGACCAGAGAAAGTACCTAGAGCGAAATTAACTACCCTACCAGGAACCTGTGCAAGTTGGCTGCTAAAGGAATTTAGATCAACTTTGATTGGGCTAACAGTATCAATGATATTTGGAAGTTTGCCTAAAAAAACTTCAGTTTGCTCGAGTATTGGCGTTACAACAGATATACCAAAAAGAACCAAGATAATAAACAGAACTAATAGGATGATGGCTGCGGCAACTGAACGGTTTACTTTTAGTTTTTCTAAATTATCTATAGTTGGTGTGACAGACAAAGCGATAAGCAAAGCAGTGATAGCCAAGATAAGAATATCTGATAAGACAAAAAGCAAATAGACCAAACCAAGTGAAGCTAATATCCAAAAAATGCTAGAGACGGAAATGTCGATACTAATTCTTTTGGCAACTTTCATATACCTTTATCATACCAAACTATTTGAGGCTGCTTACGAAACCAGGTCATTTGCCTTTTGGCGTATTGGAGTTCCGCAGAGGTCCACTTTGAGACAAGAACTTCTAAACTAATTTCTTTGTTTAAATAGCTGATGATTTCTCTGACACCCAAAGTACTGTAAACGGGCAGAGATTGGTCTTTATACTCTTCTAAAAGTGATTGCACCTCAGATATAGCCCCATTTTTTATTCGATCGTTTACCCTTGTCTCTATTTTTGTTTCTAAATTTTTGAAGCTGTCTTTAAGGGCTATCCACGTAAAGTTTAGGTTGGTAGACTGCTTTGGCTTGGTTGTTTTTATACCAGACATAGCTATTTCTATGGCTCGAATTAAACGGCGAGGGTTGTTGATATCTGAGTTGTTTAAATTATTAAACTTTTTTGGGTCGGCAGTACTTAATTTTTTTTGAAGGCCGGGTAGAGATAGCTTTTCTAACTCTTGTCTTAAATTGTGATTTGGGGGAATACTTATGGTCTCCAGATTTTCTGTAATGGCTTTGAGGTAGAGTCCCGATCCGCCAACAACAAAAATATGGCGATTGGGAAAAATTTTTAATTGTGTTAAAAAAAAGTTTCTGAATTGACTGATACTAAATTCTTCATCTGGATTTAAAAAATTTTGACCGACAAGAAGGCAGTTTTTTGGAAGATTTGCTTTTGTGTCCTGGCCGCTGATGACCGAAATACCTTTATAGAACTGGCGTGAATCTGCGGAAACTATAAGACTTGGCTGACTTTGAATGGCTAAATTGAAAGCAAAATCTGATTTGCCAGTAGAAGTGGGACCGCAAACAATGGTGATTTGTTTTTTCTTTTTGTCCATTTGCCTTAGGGAACTATTGGCCGGTCTGAAAGAGTGTCTTTGTTGGCTATTTTGTCGAGAATTTCCCAGCGTTGTTTTTTGACGTTGGCCGGAACATCGTCTACCAGGAACTTGGCAGAAGCAGTACCTGGTCTAGGTGAGTAACGGGCAATGAAGGCTACCCTGTACCCCACCTGTTTGACTAAATTGACAGTATCTTGGAAATCTTGATCTGTTTCACCTGGAAAACCAACAATAATATCAGTGCCAAAAACAGCTTTGGGGATTTTCTTTTTTATTTTTTCAATTATTTTTAGATAACTTTCTCTGGTGTAACCTCGGTTCATTAACTTTAGGATTCTGTCACTACCCGACTGAACTGGCAAGTGAATAAAGCGGTCGATTTTGGGATTGTTTTTGATTTCTTCTATAAGCTCATCCCAAAAGTCCCAAGGGTTGCTAGTAAAGAAACTGATTTTTTCGATACCGTCGACTTTGCTTACCTCCTGAAGGAGGGTAACAAAGGGGGGTTTATCTGCTGGTTTTTGGTACTGAGTGGTATTTTCTGGTATATCGGAAATGGAGAGATTGGTGTTTTCCATAAATATTTTACGAAGAGAAATTCCTATCTTTTCCAAACCCCAAGAATTAACATTCTGGCCTAAAAGAGTAATTTGTTTGTAGCCCTTGGCTGCCAAGGTCTTGACCTCTTGAAGAATATCGTCAAGTGGCCTAGACTTTTCTCTGCCCCTGCTAAAAGGAACGATACAAAAAGTACAAAAACTATTGCAACCACTTGAGATTGGCACCCAGGCATGGAGTTTGTCTTTTCTGACTGCTTTCTGATTGAAACCAACTTCGTTTATGGGTAGAATTTCGTCAACTTGAGGCAAAAGATCCTTTATTTCGTCCTCTTTAATATGCAGCATGCAGCCAGTGAGAATGATCTTTGGTTTTTGGATTTTGTTCTGATTAAAATATTTTTCGGTGTTTAGGAGAAAGCCAGTAACTCTATCTTCGGCTGATTGACGAACAGAGCAAGTATTGACGACAATTTCGTCAGCTTTCTTCCAATCGTCTGTTTCTTTGAAACCCCTAGCCAAATAATCTCCCAAAATTCTTTCGGAGTCTGACTTGTTGGCCTGACAACCGAAAGTTTTGAGAAAAACCTTAGGCATCGCTTAGGAAACTTTCTTTTTGAGAGGTTTACCAACGTGGAAGTTAACCACTCTGTGACCTTTGACAGTTTGGCGTTTGGTTTCGTCTCCAAAAGGGACAACTTGTTTGTCGCTTACCTTACTAACATAAAAAGTTCCAAATCCGGAAACAACAACCTTTTCACCTTTTGCTAAAGCGTTAATTGATTCGGTGAAAAAAGTGTCGACTGTTTCTTTGACAGCTTTTTTGGTTAAGCGAACTTTTTTGGAAACAATTCCGATTAGGGCTTGTTTGGTCATTTTTTTGTTAAATAAACGGGCAGTATCAATAATAATTCAAGTGATGATAACACTAATCACCTGCAATTTGCAACTGCAAGTGATTTGACATCAGTTCTCGGATGTCAGATGTCATTTGAAATGTAAAATTAGTTATGATTATTGATAAAGAAACTAAAATCGGACATGTGCATTTGACTGTCTCAAATTTGGAAAGGTCGCTAAAATTT
>CAZQDQ010000084.1:0-3230 GCA_964592455.1 uncultured Pseudomonadales bacterium | reverse complement strand
TGCCTGAGCCTTTATCTTTAGCGGTTACATTTAAAATACCGTTGGCGTCAATATCAAAAGTAACTTCAATTTGAGGGATACCACGAGGCGCAGCGGGAATACCATCAAGAATAAAGCTTCCCAAGGTTTTGTTGTCACTGGCCATGGGACGTTCGCCTTGGAGAATATGAATTTCGACTTGGGGTTGATTGTCGCTAGCAGTACTAAAAACTTGAGATTTACTACTCGGAACTGTGGTGTTGCGTTCTATCAATGGAGTCATTACTCCTCCCATAGTCTCGATACCTAGCGTTAAAGGTGTGACATCTAAGAGCAAGACATCTTTGACTTCGCCTGCAATAACACCACCCTGAAGTGCGGCACCTAGAGCTACTGCTTCGTCTGGGTTGACTGATTTATTTGGTTCTTTGCCAAAAAAATCTTTAACTGCTTGTTGGACTTTTGGCATTCTGGTCATACCACCAACCAAAATGACCTGAGAAATCTGAGACTTGTCTAGCTTTGCATCGGAGAGAGCTTTCTTACATGGCTCGATAGTTTTATCAATTAAATCAGCGACAATTTCTTCAAGTTTGGCCCTGGTCAACTTCATAGTTAAGTGTTGGGGTTGGCCATCTTTTTGGGTAATGAAGGGTTGGTTGATTTCACTTTCGGTTGCCGAACTTAACTCAATCTTGGCTTTTTCGGCTGCGTCTTTAATACGCTGAAGTGCCTGTTTGTCTAAAGAAAGATCGACTCCTGTTTCTTTTTTAAACTCAGAAACAACGTATTCAATGATTCTATGATCAAAGTCGTCACCCCCTAAGAAAGTATCACCATTTGTTGACTTTACCTCAAAAACGCCATCTCCAAGTTCTAGAATAGAAACATCAAAGGTGCCCCCACCCAAGTCGTAAACAACAATGGTTTCATTTTTGCCTTTGTCTAAGCCGTAAGCTAAAGCTGCGGCAGTTGGTTCGTTGACAATTCTTTGGACGTTTAGCCCAGCTATCTCTCCTGCCTGCTTAGTGGCTTGGCGCTGTGAGTCGTCGAAATAGGCTGGCACAGTAATAACAGCATCGGTAACCGTTTGACCCAAGTAACTTTCAGCGTCGGCTTTGGCTTTTTGAAGAATTTTGGCGGAGAGTTCTTGAGGGGTGTACTGTTTGCCACTAATATTGATGACTGCCATACCATCTTTACTTTTTTCGATGGCAAATGGGGCTATTTCTTTAGTTTTTTGAGCTTGTTTACTGTCAAATTTTTGACCCATTAGTCTTTTGACACTAAAAACAGTGTTGGTAGGATTTAGAACCATTTGACGTTTAGCAACATCGCCAACTAAACCTTTGACAGGCTCGACAATTGAAGGAAAAGTATTCCTACCTTCGGCTGTAGGGATAATTTTGGCGCTGCCGCCTTCCATAACAGCAATGGCAGAGTTGGTTGTGCCGAGATCGATTCCGATTATTTTTGACATATTTTTTTATTGTTTTAGTTTTGTAATTTTTAAGACAAATTTATATAGATTCCTGCCTGCCGGCAGGCAGGGCTTCGTCGTTCTTCGCAATGACTGGGGTGCCGTTGCCAACTTTGACTTTGGCAGGTCGTAGAACTTTATCGAAAAGCATAAAACCTCTGGAAACAGTTTCTATAACTTTATCTTTTTCCCCATCAACAAGCTCTAAGCAGTCCATGGTATTGGGGTCGAAAGTTTTGTTGTAAGACTCAATAATGGATAAACCTTCACCTTCTAAAGTTTTAAAGAGTTGGTCAATTACCATTTGGAGACCTTTGTCCCTGAGATGAGATTGAGCCATCTCCAAAGAGTCAAGGCTAAGTAAGATTTTTTCGATTAAAGTGGCCTGAGCGAACTTAACAATCTGGGATTCCAACTCCTTGTGGCGGCGTTGCTGATTTTGATAATCTGCAAGGACGCGTTTGTGATTTTGTTCTAACTCAATAATTTTTGAGTTTAACCTTTCAATTTCTTTTTCGTCTTTTAGTAGTTTTGTTTTTTTTACCATTCTTGAGCAATTTGATTAACTAAGTTAGCAACATAACGGACGAAGGGAATATTACGGTCGTACTCCTGCCTGCTGGGACCAATAATTCCCAGATTGCCTCTTTTGTCGCCAATTCGTATTTCGGCAAATACACAACTTACAGGGTCAAAGGTGCTTACACCCATTTCATTGCCAACCAAAATATGAATCGGGCTATTGCCGGCGGCACGGGAAAAGATTTCAGTCAGTCTCTGCTGTGAGTCGATAAGAAAGAGAAGTTCTCTGGTTATTTCAAGATTTTCAAATTCTACAGCGTTTAGCAGATAACCATAGCCGGCGTGATACGAGTGACCAGAGTCGGTAGTAGCGATACACAAGGCTTTAGTCCGATCTGCTAAAACTCTGGTAGCTTCTCTTAGAAGATCTTCATGACTGAAACGATGATCCCAAACACGCGACTTGACATTTACTTCTTCGGCAACAGAGAGTTCCTTTTCCCTCATTAATTCGTTGATATAGAATTTGATAGCTGTAGAGGTGGGAACTCTACCTGAAGAGGTATGTGGTTGGGCTAGAAAGCCTTTTTCTTCGAGAACAGCCATTTCGTTTCTTAAAGTTGCTGGTGAGACGCCTAAGCGGTACTTGTTTTCCAAAGAAACCGACCCTACTGGCTGTGCTGTTTCAGTAAACTCTTCGACAATAGTCTTGATGATGTTTATTTGGCGTTCAGTTAGGTCCATTAGCAGAATGGTAACATGAGTGATAAACAAGAGTCAAGAGTTTTATTGTAAACTGGATGTATGGCAACAAAAGCAGAACTTATTCGTGGATCTTTACCACTATTGATTGGGGTGGTGATAATAACTTTGGTAGTAATTGTAATACCTAACGCCGTTCAATATGTTGGTAAGGCTTCCGGAGAACCGGCAAACCTGGTGATAAATGCTGTCGGAATACTAGGAAAAACACCAGTGCCATGGCGAAATCTTGCTCAAGGGGGTGAGGAGCCAAAAGAAATGCTTGCTGGTATAGTGCCGCAAGTAAAAGCACTGCGACCGGAATATATCCGCCTGGATCATATCTACGATGCTTTTGCCGTAGTAGACAAGAAAGATGGGCAACTGGTCTACAACTGGGCAGGTTTAGACCAAGCGGTAGATGTAATTTTAGCCACAGGTGCCAAACCATTTTTGTCACTTTCATATATGCCGGCGGCAATTGGAACGGGTGACATGATATCGGCGG
>CAZQDQ010000083.1:0-3243 GCA_964592455.1 uncultured Pseudomonadales bacterium | reverse complement strand
CAGTTGTTACTGGTCGTATTGAGAGAGGCATTATCAAGGTTGGTGAAGAAATTGAGATTGTTGGTATCAAAGATACAACCAAATCAGTTATTACAGGTGTCGAAATGTTCCACCAATCACTCGATCAAGGCCAAGCAGGTGATAACGTTGGTCTCTTGCTTCGTGGTATTGAAAAGGACGATGTCCAAAGAGGCCAAGTGCTATCCAAGTCAGGATCTATTACTCCTCACACCAAATTCGAAGCTGAAGTTTATATCTTAAGCAAAGAAGAAGGTGGTCGCCACACTCCAATGTTTACTGGCTACAAACCACAATTCTTTATCAGAACCACCGACGTTACTGGTGAGGTCAAACTTGCCGAAGGTGTCGAAATGATCATCCCTGGTGACAACGCCAAGATGTCAGTCGAACTCATTCAGCCAATCGCTATGTCCGAAGGTCAAAAATTTGCCATCCGCGAAGGTGGACTCACGGTCGGCGCTGGTGTTATTACCAAAATCATCGCCTAATAAGTTGAGGATCAATTAGCACATTTCTTTAAAAAGCAAACATGACAGACCAACCCAGAATACGCGTTAAGCTAAAATCATTCGACCACCGAGTCATCGATGAAGCGGCCAAGAAAATTATTCAAGCTGCCCTAGTTTCTGGCGCTAAGGTGGTTGGTCCTGTCCCTTTGCCTACCAAGAAAAAAGTTGTCGTCGTTAACTCTTCTCCTCACACCGACAAAGACGCCCGTGAGCAGTTCGCAATTCTCACTCACAAAAGGCTAATTGACATAGTAAGTCCTACCAACAAGACCATCGATTCGCTACAGCACCTCGATCTTCCTGCTGGTGTCGGTATCGAAATTAAAATGTAGTTAATCAAAACAGATAAAAAACCTGCCTATCGGCAGGCAGGCTCTTCTTAAGTCCTGCCAGCTCCTCGGCGGTTTTTTATGAATATAAAATAATTATAAAAAAATGCTAAATCAAGTATACGCAAACAAGTTGAGCATGTCTCAAGCCTTCTCTGAAGGTAAGCGGATCCCCTTGACTGCTCTCAGTGTCGATAGCCACACTGTTACAGGAAATAGAACTGAGGATAAAAACGGTTACCAAAGCCTCGTTTTATCATTAGGTACAAAAACCAAAAAGGGTAAATCCACGCCAAAATCTATTAAAGAAGTTAGAACCAAACAAGAGATTGAAAATCAAACAATCATTAACTTGGCCGAAATTCTTACCCCGGGTACAATCGTCAATGTAACCTCTTCTAGCAAAGGTAAGGGGTTTGCTGGTGTTATGAAACGTCATGGTTTTGGAGGTGGTCCCAGAACTCACGGTCAATCCGATAGAGAAAGAGCCCCAGGATCCATAGGTCGTGGTACCATTCCAGGCCGCGTTATCAAAGGAACTCGCATGGCTGGTCGCATGGGCGGGAAAAATGTTTGCATCAGAAATCTCCGTATCTTTTCTTTTGACCAGCAAACCAATATTCTAAAAATTACTGGAGCTATTCCAGGTGGCCGCGGTGCTCTTGCCAAGATATCTATCATTAAACACATCCCAGATCAGAAATAAATATGGCTACAAAAAAAACTACTACAACTACTGTCAAATCAAAAGACTTCTCTCCATTTAATCTGGAAGTTTCCGGATCACTCTTAGCTCAGGCAATTCACATTTATCGTGAGAACAGTCATCGTGGCACCAGTAAGACTAAAACACGCGGTGAAGTCGACTTGACCAAACACAAAGTTTACAAACAAAAAGGTACTGGTAACGCTCGTCATGGTGCCAAATCTTCACCGGTCTATGTTGGTGGAGGTATTGCCTTTGGACCAACAGGTATTAAGTCAGCACCAAAGTCGCTAAATCAAAAAATGAAAGTCAAATCCCTAATTGGTATTCTTAGTCTTTACAACAAAGAAAACAGACTTTCCCTCATCGACACTGCTAGTCTTTCAGCTGTAAGTACCAAGAAAGCCGCCAAAGTCTTTAGTGGAGACAGCTCTGCCTTAGTTCACTTCAATGAAACACCTGAATTAATAAAATCAGTAAGCAATCTCAAAAACCTATCCCTCTACTCTGCTCGTAGACTAAATACCTACAACGTGGCTGAGTCACCCAAGGTTTACTTTACTCCAAATGCTCTAGAGCATATAATTAAGCGCTTGAAACTAAGTAAATAAGTATGTCTACACCACTTATACACCAAAACACCATTGTCACACCAGTTGTTACCGAAAAGAGCTACGGTCTGGCTAAACATAACAAATATGTTTTCAAAGTCGCTCCTTCAGCAAGCAAGTCTCAAATCAAAAAAGCGATTAAAGACCTTTTTAAGGTTGATATTGTTAGTATCAATACAGTTAAAAAAGGTTCACGCCGGATTCGCTCTATGAAAACAGGCCGCCACTTAAATACATCCATTGTCAAAAAAGCTATAGTCGAAATAAAAGATGGCCAGACAATCGACATTTTTAATGATCTAAAGTCATAAAACCAAATGAAAAAACTTACTCCCAAACGTCTTCTGACACTAAATCCAAAATCTTCAGGTCGCAACAACTCTGGCAAAATTACGGTGAGGCACCAAGGTGGTCGCCAAAAACGCTTCCTACGCACTATCGACTGGAAACGTAAGTTAGCTGTCCCCGCCAAAGTCACCTCCATTGACTATGACCCAAATCGCACAGCCAATATCGCCCTCTTGGTCTATTCCAACGGTCATAAGGACTACATTTTGGCCCCAGAAGGTCTCAAGGTTGGTGATGTTGTTGTAAGCTCTGAGACTGCTGAAATCAAAATTGGCAACTGTCTACCACTCAAAAATATTCCCGTAGGTTTGCAAATTCACAACTTGGAAATTACCCCAGGAAAAGGCGCTCAAATAGTCAGAAGTGCCGGCAATGTTGCTACGGTCCAATCCAAAGATGAGTCTGGTGTTATAGTCAAGCTTCCATCAGGCGAAATCAGACTTTTTAAATCGGACTCCAGAGCTACTATCGGCTCCTTAAGCAACCCACATCACAAAGAAGAGCATCTAGGCAAAGCTGGTCGTGCCCGTCACATGGGTCGCCGACCGACCGTCAGAGGTGTTGCTCAAGACCCTCGCTCTCACCCACACGGTGGAGGAGAAGGCCGCTCTGGTATTGGTCTAAAGTCACCCAAATCTGTCTACGGTAAGCGTGTCATGGGTGTCCGTACTAGAAACAAGAAGAAGTTCAGCAACAAAACTATTATTAAGCGACGCTTT
>CAZQDQ010000082.1:0-3332 GCA_964592455.1 uncultured Pseudomonadales bacterium | reverse complement strand
AATTAAGTCGAATGTGCATTGAGAAAGTTTTGGTTTGTTGCCCCAAGTAATGGAAACCACATCTCCAATTACCTCAAACTGTATATTGGTACCGTTGACTTCAATTTTTCCTCCAGGCTTGGAAACGATTGCTAAACAAAGAGTTTCTAAGTCTTGTGGAGATTCAATAAACAAAACGTATTGCGGATCTAGCTCGGATACCAGTTCGGCACTGTACTTTAATTGGCCATCGAGGTGAAGAAACTCTACGTAACCTAGCTTGTCTTGTGTCAGAACTGTTGTCATTTTTTACCTCCACTCACCAGCGACAGCCTTGCGACCATCAAGAAACTTCGCAACATGTGAAGGGCTTAGCTGTGTCAATAATTCCTCAACTTTAAAATGAAGATTGTAGTTTCTGTGAGTTAATATCACTTCCCAAAACTTTTCATTAGTATCGAAATCAAAATCAATATGAACCATGAATCGGCCGATTTGTAACTTGCCGCTCTCACCCTTGGCGATAAAGCCGCAAAGCTGGACAACCTTTTCCTTTGTGTCCAACTCGATAACCGTACCGTTACCAAAGAACAGCTTAGCGCTGATTTGCAATGGCAGTTGAAAAATTTGAACGTAACCATTTTTTGTTAAAGAAAGTATGTTCATTTATGACTCCTTTATGGCTTGAAATGTGCTATGGGGTATTTTATCAGTGCTGATTGCAAGTGGCAAGTGATATGCTATAAACATGAATACAAAAGATAAGCATAAAGTTTTGGGGGTAAGGCATTTGACAAAGAACACTTTTTGCTTACAAGTAGAGAGAGATGATTTTGAGTTTATACCTGGTCAATGTGTCAATATTGGTATGGCCAAGACGGGTATAAATCGTGAGTACTCGTCCTATTCAAGCGTTGGTGACAGCAAAAAGATGGAGTTTTTGATCCGTGCGGTTGAAGGTGGAGCTGTCTCCACCGCCTTGCAAAAAATAAAAAAGGGTGAATATGTACAACTGGATGGAGCTTATGGCAAATTTACTCTAAAAAACCCTGAGAACACAAGAACCAAATATATTTTTATAGCTAGTGGGACTGGGATAGCCCCATTTCACTCCTTTGCTATGTCTTACCCGAATCTTAAATATCAAGTTTTACATGGAGTTAGATATGAAAATGAGCAATATGATAAAGACGATTATAAGGAGGGGTGTTATGTGGGTTGCATATCTAAAAGTCAAAATAGTGATGTATTTAATGGCAGGGTGACGGATTACTTAAGGGCTAAGGGGGTGGACAAAACAGCTACTTATTATCTTTGTGGAAACACCGATATGATAAATGAAGTGTATGATATTTTAAGAGAAAACGGAGTAAGTGGAGACCAGATATTTACTGAGGTTTTCTTTTAAAAAAACTTAAAGAAACCAAGAACTCAATAACTCAAGACACAATGAAAAGAATACAAAAAAATAAGCTGAAAGTAGCAATATCATACCCTCCAATCGTTAACGAACGTGGCCAAAAGGCGATGGTTTCACAGAACAGAAATGTTCAATACTTTTCCACTCCAACATATTTGTTGCCGGTTGTACACGCGCAGGCTGCAACATGGTTAAAACAAATGAAATATAAAGTCCGTTGGGATGATGGAAATGCTCAACTAAAAACTTATGAGACCTGGTACAAAGGGTTAGTCCGTTTTAAGCCTGATATTGTTGTTTTTGAAAGCACGACTCCGGTAATGAAGTTTTATTGGAGGTTAATCAATACTCTCAAAAAAGACCTTCCGAAAACTATTGTAATAATGACTGGTTACCACTCGATGAGAAAACCAGAAGAAACACTAGAAATGAGTAAGACGGATATTGTTCTTAAGAGTAACCATATAGATTTTGCCCTTTCTCGCTTAGTTCCTTTCTTAGAAGAAAATAAAAAGAGTTGGCGAACTGATTGCAAAATAGAGGGGCTTACGATACGAGTAAGCAAAGACCAGATTCGCGACACCGGTGCTTTTCGCCAAGTGGAACCAATTAACAAGTCTCCACTAGTAGATAGAGACTTGGTAGCCTGGAAAAACTATGCTTACGAAAACGGTAACTACATGCTTACCCCTGGCACTTATGCTACAAGTGTAATTCGTGACTGCATGTTTGGTAAGTGTACTTTTTGTCGATACAACGGTCCAGAGCTCACCTTTACAAAAATGAAAGTGGAGAGAAGTTTGGATGAATACCAAACTCTGATAGAAAAGTATGGTGTCAAAGAAATTTTTGATGACTCTGGAGTATGGTACCGTGGTGAAGACGCTAAAGAATTTGCCAAAGGCGTAATAGCAAGAGGTTTACATAAAAAAGGTTGTTATTTTGGGATTAATACTCGTTTTGAATACTTGGACGAAGAAACTATAAAGCTTCTCGGTGAAGCAAATTTTCGGTTTGTGTTAATCGGCTTGGAGTCTGGTAGCAATGAAACTCTCAGAAACTTAGATAAAGGCTACCAAAAACGCTACATAGAGCGTTGCCTTAGGTGGATGACTAAATATGGTCTGCACCCACACCTTACTATTATGGTTGGTTACTATTGGGAAACTAAAAAGATGCTAGATGAAACAGTAAATTATGTTAAATACTTGATGAACGAAGGATTGGCGAGAACTCTGCAAGTGACACTTTGTACTCCCTTGGATTACACGCCATATCACCAACAGTGCATCGATAAGGGTCTAATGCTTACTGACAATTACGATGACCATGATATGAGCAAACTGATTGTAAAAACGCCAGAGCCACACGAGGTTTACTATGATGCGGTAAGAGAAATGTATTCTATCGCCCTTTCACCAAAATTCCTTTGGCGACAGGTAAAATTTTTGACAAGTGGCAGAATTAAAGATTGGCAGTTTTTGTTTGTTTATGGCATCCGTGCACTGCGCCGCGTCACTAACCACTACTACAACTTGACAATAAACAGCAAAAACCAGACCTTTATGATGAAATTTATGACCTGGCTTAACAAAGCCATGACCAAGTCGGCTGGGGTAAAATAGGCTAAACATATATTTGTCTTATAGTGTTGATGTATTGACCGGGATAAGGTAAAATACCCCAAAACAGACTGAGAGGCTAAATGAAACTTAAAAAAGTGTTTTTGATCTTGTTGTCATCTTTTCTGGTTGGATGCAGTGGACCATCATCCGGCAGTTCTGGACACATTCCAACTACTACTGAGATCGTAAATAGTGGTGATATGTGGTACCTACCGGTCAATAAGGATGGCTTGCCAGAGGCAAATATTGAATCGATCTTTCAAGAGATTGCCAGGTGGCAGGAACAGCACCAAGACCTTGAAATTATT
>CAZQDQ010000081.1:0-3358 GCA_964592455.1 uncultured Pseudomonadales bacterium | reverse complement strand
CAATGGGGGTATTTGTGCCGTTGGTATTTCCGATGTTAATAGTTATAGCGGTACCAACTCCACCTGTACCGGAATAGTGGACTTCAAAACAGTGATAGTTTGCTGGTGAAGTGCAGCCTGTTTGACCTGAAGGTGTAGATACGCCTGTAACAAAATCGTAGCCAGTAGTATCGGTGCCGGTGACGGTAATGTCCGGATCTGTTGGCCAGTCTGAGTCGTTAAAGTCAAAACCTTGATCATCCGGGTTTCCATCGTTTGAGTTTGTTGGATCGGCAGGAAGTAAGATGCGGAAGTAGCCATCAGCAACAGCAGAGGCTGTATTGAAAGTTATAACATGTTGAGGGCGAGATTTGAGATAAACTGGATCATTGTCGTCAGCATCGCCTGAAGCAAGGACTGGTGAGACGCTAAACTCGTCTGCATCAGTAATGCCTACAACGGTGTATGTTCCAGTACCGATGGTGAGACTATCACCGATGCGTAAGTTAGCAGTAGAGACTGTGTAAGATGGTGCTGATCCGGACGTTTTGATAAGAACGTTAGAACTACCAGCAAAAGTGCCACCAGCATCGACTCTGGCGTTAACAGAGATGCGTGATGATTGAAGAGTGTCTTTGACGACTGTTAGGTTTGCCGAGTCTGTAGAAAAAGGAAAATAGGCAGAAAGTATTGTAGACGCAACAAGGGACAGTGGAAGAAAGCGGTTACTTTTTAGCACAATTTAAGAATACTAAAGTTTAGATATCGGTGTCAACTTTTTTCTTGGAGGTTTTAAGAATAGTCATAATTAAGAAAAGAACGGTAGTTATGCCTACTAGTGTTTTTGCTGGGAAGATAAAAATGTCGACTGAGTTGCTAGAGTTAGTATTGTCAGATTTTATATTTACTTTTATATTGTGCCACCCAAAAGATAAGGTGTTGGGTTTGTAGGTAAAGGTTGGGTTGCCGTTTGTGTCCAATAGCTGTCTTTTGTTTTTGCTGATAATGTATTGTGGGAGTATTCCTTGAGTTGAGAGTATAAGGCCAGCTTTATTAATGTTGACTGTCCCTTTTGTTTCGGTTACATGGTTTCCGGTGTTTGTTGCAGAAATCTGGTATGTTATAGGTGTTAGACTGTCAACAAAGATATTGCGGCCAATTTTAAAGTTTGGAGAAGTTATTTTTATGTTGTCAATTTTTAGAATTGTTTTGGGGTTGAGTTCTGAAGTAATAGTGATGAGTATGTTTGCTCCAATTGAGGCACTGATGATTGTTCCTTTGGATTCTACTGGAAGTGTGTTTTCGTAAGTAGAAAATAGTAGAGTAGTGTAAAAGTCTTCGATGTTGGCTTTTTCGGGAATAGAAATACTTAAAACTATTTGCTCTTTAGTATTTGGTTTGAGTGTGAATGGCTCGTTAAGTTTTATATTTGTGTTGGAAAGAGTAAAGTATTTTAGCCAAGATGAGTTGTTTTTAATGTCGATTATGGGGTTGCCTTTTGGGTCTGACTTATCGAATGGTATTAGTCTTACTACGATTTGTTTTTCTGTGTCTGAGTCATTTTGGATGGTGAAAGCTTTGGTAATAGCCTTACCCGGCTTGACTTGAATTTTGACGAGAGATGGGTCAACAGATAGGCCGATCTTGGCTTGAGCAAGCCTGGGGTTTATTAGTATTAGTAGTGCTAGGGTAATGGCAGATGCGACAATTTTCATTTTCATTTTTTTAAAAAGATGGTGTGGCAATAAATTGGATACCGTTTTGGTATGTACCAGCAGCTTGAGACCCAGAGATATTTACTTTGTAAGTTACGGTGACAGATGAGTTTGAGGTGGGAATGTTTTTAGTCATAACTGTTGCTGGTTGGTCTGTACCTTGAATTGGAAAGGGTCGAAAGTAAGTATTGTTGACAAATTCTGGGTCGGCATCAGTACCGCTTGCGTTATAGCCAAAGCCGTAGCGGCTGTTGTCTGTCCAGGGGGTGGCGTCGGTTATGGTGCAAGGAGTGGCGAGGTCACACGAGGTATCTGGTATTGTGTCTGTGCCTGACACCAATCTTAGGGAGTGATCCTCGATTGCTTTGACGGTGTAGCCATAGGCGCCACCAGTGGTAATGGTAAGTGTGTTTGTAAGAGTGCTTGGAGTTCCTGGTACTAGCGAGCCATAGTCTAAGTCAATATCTGAAATTGTAAAAGAAAAAGGGTTTGGGTCTAAAACATACTGAAAGCCCGCTTTGACTGTGTAGCCTGCTGAGTTAAATTCACCTTGGGCCGTTTGGCCAACTGTGTCATTTAGAGTATAGGAAGCGGACGACTTGGAACCTCCAGTAATATTGACAGTTCCCATTTTTATTTCGTAAGAAGAAGAAGTTAAGTTGTCGGCACTGGTTTTTTGGACAAAGACTAAAGATAAAATAACAAATAATATAAGGCACTTCTTATATTTTATTTTTATCTGATTTAGTTTGTTAGTAATCATTTCAAATTATTGGAGCTTTTCGATCTTTATTGATATATTTTGTTGGTTTTATCTATTTAGAGTTGATATATTTTGTTTTGTGCTTGGAGTGGCTTATGTAACCCGAAACTTTTTCTTAATTTTTTTTATTATCGGTTTTAAGTTTTATGTCTTCTTCTAGAATGTCTGCCGATGAGTAGAGTGTCATTAGATCTGATTGGATGGACCTTAATTTGTTTAAAAAAGAGACGGGAAGACTATTTTTTGATCTGGTAGATTTTAGGTAGATAATTAGGTCAGTAACCGAGCTAATTACCTGGTTTAGAGCGGGCTTGCTTTCAGTTGAGAGCCAAAGCAGGCTGTCTGTTTCCGTTTGAGAGAGGTCTTCTTGAAGATTTTGAATTCTTTCATTGGAAATGGCATTTTTGATTACAGCTTTGCTGTAAAGTTCTGCGAGCGGAGTAATGAGTAGAAGTGACAGTAAGTTTGTTGAACTATAGTCTAATCCGCTTATTAAGCTTGGCTGTTGGTAAATATAAATTGCCACTGTGGAAAGGGTAACTAAAAGTACAAGATACTTTTCAAAAGTGACCGCGAAAGCAAAAAGAATAAAATAATAAAGAAAGAACAGTGGGGAAGAGGTTTTACCTGTAGAGAGGACTAAGGTCTGTACTAAAGTGTTTAAAAAAAGTAAGGTGATTATGTTTTGATATTGGACCTTAAAAAATTTTTTGAAGACGATGTAGAGCAATACAAGAGCTCCGCAGCCTTGCAGAGTGTATGGTTCTAGGTTTTGGTTACTTATCCAAAGGCTTGGTAAAACAGTAGAAAAAAATACTGCGATCGTATAGAGAACAGTTTGGGCGTTCATAACATAAATATAGCAAATATTAAGACTCTTCTGGATTACTGTTTGTGATAT
>CAZQDQ010000080.1:0-3409 GCA_964592455.1 uncultured Pseudomonadales bacterium | reverse complement strand
TCGGAACAGAGGGTCGGGGGTTCAAATCCCTCCTGGTGCACAAGATTTGACATTTTTACCCTATTCTGCCACGATTAAAGTGTAAATGTTCAAGCGTCTGTTTTTTTTAAGCCTTCTTTTTTGCAGCTTGCTTATAATTGCGCGTCAAAACAGCAACAACCTTCTCATCACCAACCAAAACCAAAAAAATATCTTAGTCTCTCCAGCAACAAGTGGTACTGTTTTAGGAGATCAGATAGACAGTGAACCCGTTTTTGCCGCCCTTCCAAGCTTTGATCAACAAATGAAAACTTCCATAAAAATTGATGACGCCAGACCAGAAATTGTCCGCCAGTATTTAGCTAAATATAACTCACCTTTAGAGCCACTTTCACAACTAATAGTTGACTTATCCGACCAATATGACTTTGACTATCGCTGGATGGTGGCCATAGCCCAACAAGAATCAAATCTTTGCAAGCGCATTCCGCCTGACTCACATAATTGCTGGGGGTGGGGGATATACGGCGACAAAGTCACTAGGTTTGATAGTTTCGAGGAAGCTCTTCGCAGAATTGCTCCTCAGTTTGTCACCATTTTCTTAAAAGGAGACCACACCAAAGAACCAATGGAAGTAATGAAAACATACACCCCGCCATCCGATGGCTCTTGGGCTAATGGAGTCTCCACCTTTTTTCAACACTTGGAGTAAATTTATGGTGCCGAGGAGAGGACTCGAACCTCCATGGGTTGCCCCGCTAGCTCCTAAAGCTAGTGTGTCTACCATTTCACCACCTCGGCATCTGTAGCTATTTTAACATTTGCTTGGTTATAATCTAAGCTTATGAAAATAACTGAAAAAGAAACCAAAAATAGCACCGCCGTAGTAGAAATACTTATTCCTGTCGACAAAGTTAACCAGGTAAGGGAAGAGGTTGTTGAAGAAATGATAAAAAACATCACCGTAAAAGGTTTCCGCCAAGGTAAAGCGCCTAAAAATATTGCCCAAAACAATTTAGACCCAGAAAAACTAAACAATCATATTATTAGCCACCTTCTAAACGAAACGGTAACAAAAATCTTAAAGGAAAAAGGTTACAAAACTTTGGGTAGACCAGTACTAGAAAAGCTAGAAACCACAAAAGAAGGAGAAGTGCTCCTTATTATGAATTTTCCTTTATACCCACAATTTGAACTAGGTAATTACAAAGAAAAAATAAAAAAAGCCAAAATTAAGGACAAAAACGTTGAAAATATTTATGAGATTCTCCTAAAAAACATCAAAATAGAAGTTTCACCACTTCTAATAGAGGAAGAAGTAAACCATGCTCTGAATAGACTTAAGGAACAAGCAAAATCACTAAATATCAGTCTAGAACAGTATTTTGAATCTATAAAGAAAACTAAAGAAAAAATACAAGCAGACTACGAAAAAAACGCTCTAGAATCCATAAAGCTAGACCTCATTCTCCTCACAATTGCCAAAGAGGAAAGCTTAAAGGTAACTGATCAGGAAATTGAAGGCCTTGCCAAAATTGCCAGCGCTAAAAACCATCACCAACTAGATCAGATAAAATCTGTCCTAATTCGCAGAAAAACAATTGACTTCTTAAAGGACTTGACAGCATAGTAAAATATAAAGACTAGAAATGGGTCCAAACAATGCAGGCATAAACCAAAACAATAAGATCCAAAGTTTTTTGGAGAGTCTTCGCGCCTCGCGAGCGAATCAGCCGTCCACAAATAATGGGCAAGAGATCAAACTTAATAACCCTTTTAAAGAGTATCAAGTAAAAAAAGAGGTTGAACAACGTCGAATAGAGCTTTTCCACAAGGCAAGACAGCAGGAATTTATCAAAGTTTATTCCTCAAGAGACAAAGAAAGAGAACAGAAGATTGAGAATATTAGACTACAGCTAAAGCAACTTGCTTCTTCCTTAAAAATCTTAAACAAAAACATCACCAGGGCCATAGAAACCACATCACCAAACCCATCCGTAAACGAAGAAAGCTTCCTAGAACATCTTTACAAGCAAATAAACCTTCTGCAAAAAAATGCCAATAATGCTAATACCTGGCTAGAAATTTTTAATAGACGCAGCAAAAAAAAGGGCTACTACTCGAACATGGCCAAAACCAAGGGAAGTGCTTACACCCAAAGCAACGAGCGGGTCATAGCCACTTCTGTAGGCTAGCTTCCAGCACATAGGTTTGATAAAATATTTACGCGGGCTCGTGGCGCAGCTGGTTAGCGCGTTGCATTGACATTGCAAAGGTCACTGGTTCGAGTCCAGTCGGGCCCACCAAACAGAAAAACCCTCACTTGTTGAGGATTTTTCTTTTTGATATGACCTTTGGGCGAGAAAGCCGGAAGTGCGACGGCACTGAGGCAGGCCTTGAGAAAATTTCAGCAGAAATTTATCGAGAGGCGAGTCCAGTCGGGCAATCACTCCACTTGTGCCCAAAATATTGTAAAATACTGCTATATCATTCATACCAAAATTGAGTAAATACTACAAAATAAACCAAAACATTCGTTACAAAGAAGCCAGGGTTATTGACGAGCAAGGTCAGCAGCTAGGCATAATGATGGTCAAAGATGCTCTAGAACGAGCTCAGAGTCTTGGGTTAGATTTGGTCGAAGTCACCGACAAAGCCGTACCACCAATTATTAAAATAATTGACTTCCAAAAATTTAAATATCAAGAAGACAAACGAGAAAAGTCGGGCAACTCTAAAAGTGGCCAAGAAACCAAAGGAATTCGCCTAAGACCATTTATGGCCGAAAACGACTTAATGACCAAGGTTAAACAGGCCGAAAAATTTCTAAAGAGTGGCGATAGAGTTAAACTAGTGGTAAAATTCCAGGGAAGAGAAATAACCAAAAAAGAAATCGGAGAAAAGCTTATTGCAACCGCAATCGAGAAGTTATCCGAGGTTTCCACCGTTGTCGAACCTCCAAAGTTTATGGGTAAACTTCTCATCGCCCAAATAAAACCCAAAAAATAAATAACACAAAATGACCAAGCTCAAGCAAAAAACCAGAAAAATTGTCATGAAGCGCTTTAAGATTACTGGTACTGGTAAAGTCTTAAGGCGTAACCCATATATGCGCCACTTACGTCGCAAAAAAAGCAAAAAACTAATTCGTCGATATCGACATTACCAAGAGGTAACAGGTAAAATTGCTACCAAAATTAAGCAAATGCTCCATCTTTAAACACAAAAAAACATGCCAAGAGTAAAAACAGGTACAGTCCGCCGTAAAGGACACAAAAAAGTCTTTAAACTCGCTAAGGGTTTTAGAATGACTAGAAACAGACTTTTTAAAGTCGCCAACGAAGCAGTTATTCACGCCGGCCAATATGCCTACAACGGTCGCAAAGAACGCAAACAGCAAATGAGAGTAACTTGGATTAGCCGTATCAAC
>CAZQDQ010000079.1:0-3414 GCA_964592455.1 uncultured Pseudomonadales bacterium | reverse complement strand
TCTTATTCTTTATTTATTTTTGTATTTTATTTTTTTATTTTACTTATATAGTATTTTTGTTTTTTTGCTTTTCGGTTGTTTCATATAAGATTATGTTTTTTATCTTGTAGTATTCGATTTTTGACAAAAAAAGTAGTACATATCTATTTTTTTGTTGACTTTTTGTTAACTTTACACCTAGTTTTTATTTATGCTTATATTATCTGTTTATCTATTTATCAGCCCTTTTATTATTTGTGTCTGTTTATCAGATGACTTTTGTGACTGCTAATGTAGGCACACATATGAGCTGTGTTTTTTTGGTTTACAATAGTTTTAATGAAAGAGAAAGTTTTGGGGTTACCAGTGGACGTACTAAGTCGGTATGAGACCATAAATTTGTTAACTGAATGGGCTGGGCTGCCCGGTTATACTTTAAAACATGTGGTTACTGCTTATAGCGAGTTCTATGTAAATGGTTTGCGCGACAAAGAGTTTGGGAGGATTCTTACCAAGGCTGATTTGGTTACTCCAGATGGCCGGTCGGTTTTGGCGGCGGTGGAGTATGAGAGAAAAACTCAAGAACTCAAAAACTCAAGAAATCAAAATATTGTTAGATATTTGACTGAGGGGATACATGTCGGGTGGAGAATATTGAAAAATGATTTGGGTGAGACAGTGACTGGAGTCTGGCTGTTGGAAGAAGTTTGTAGACGGGCTGAGAAAAGAGGTTGGAAAGTTTTTGTACTTGGCGGTTGGGGAAATGTGAATGATAGAGCGACTAGAATACTTCTAAAAAGGTTTCCGAACCTAAGACTGATGTCTGACTCGGGTGAAGAAGTGGTAGGGCGTGATAAAAGGGAAAACGAGAGGGTAGTAGAAAAAATAAATAAGTTTAAGCCGGACTTTTTGTTTGTGCAGTACAGACCAATTCAGCAAGAAAAGTGGATAGATGCCAATAGAAAAGGTTTGAAAGTTAAAGTAGCGGTAGGAATTGGGGGAACACTAGATGAGTTGGTGGGGGACTTGAAAAGGCCGCCAAGGTGGATGGAGAGTGCTGGTTTGAAGTGGTTGTGGAGGCTTATTATTCAGCCAAAACGTTGGCGGAGAATTATTGATGCAGTTATTGTTTTTCCTTGGTTGGTGTTCAAGAATGGTTTGCCAAAAAAATAGACCCACGTAGTGTGGGTCTTGTAGATCTATTGATCGCGATTAATGAGATGTTTTTCGCCGATCTTGAGGCGAATCATGTTGCCTACAACGACAAGAAACAGGCCACCACAAATACCAAGAATGATCCAGTTTGCAGTCATGGCACCGTAAGTAGCACCAGCAAAGAGCAAAATTCCACCACCAGTTGAGGGTAAAGTAGGTCCGTACATTTTTATCTCCTTTTTATGTTTCGAGCCAAACTTCTGGCCCGTTAACTAATGACAAGTAGTATGAGTATATTCTTTGTGCACTGTGCAGTAGGCCATAGAGTTCTTCTGGAAGATAGAGTGCTCTAATTGCTACATCGATGAGGTTTAAATTGTGAACGTATTTTAGTCTGATCATCCTATCTAACCAGAACAGCCCCAACACGGGAACAATTAAGGGATTTATAGTGAAGTCAATACCGAACAGGACAAAGTATAACACAAGTGATAAGAAAAACAATTGCTGCGCTAAAAGAAAAACAAAAGCTATATGACTGACAATGTCGCCACCCGTTACTTTGTTCCAGCCTTTTTGTCGTAGGGTGTCAATATGTGATCTGGCCCATCTAATTCTTTGATGCCATAAAACAGAAAAACTCAATGGGACATCAGTCCATGAATGCATTTTTCTGCCAATTGTAACCTTCCAACCAGCTTCTTTTAGGGAGATAGTAAGTTCATAGTCTTCAATAAGACTTTTTTCGTCGTAGTACTGGTTGACTCCTCTAACTTTGGCAACAGATTCCAATGCTGCTTTTCTATACATAACACATGACCCTGCAAGAATCTGAAAGTCTTCCGGTCTTTCGAATCTTCTTGAATCTGCAGTCGCATACTCTAGTTTTTGCATTTGCCAAAGAGTTTTTTGTGAAAGACTGGACTTTTTTGGTATATCTGTAAGATGAGTTAGTGCACATACAGCGCCTATTTTTTTGTTTTTCGAAAGAATTTTAACTGCTTCAGTAACTACTGCCTCGTCTGCGGTTGTGTCGGCGTCCATAACCAAAATGTATTCGGCGTCGTAACAATAGTTATTAATTGCTTGATTGAGACCACCAGCCTTTTTGGCTTTGTTGTTTACTGTTCGAAAGACTACGAGATTGGGAATAACTTTCGTTTCTTGTATTGCGAAGCAGTAGGTGTTGTCTGTGCTGTTATCTACAGCCACAATAATAGTTTTGTTTGGATAAATCTGTTTACTAGCCGACTCTATTGCCCTTTTAATTGTTCCTTCTTCATTCCAAGCTGGAATTATTATTGCTACTTTTGGATGTTGATTCACGAACTTCCTCCAATTTGAGAATTATGAGCAATCGTTGCTCGTTTGAGCCCCATGGTGTACAGGTTACTAACATAATCTTGTTGTTTTTTTGTCGTTTTGCTTCTTTGTCGTATTGATCTGCTATTGACCAAAACTGATGGGGGTTAATTACCTGAATTGTTTCTACAGAATAAACATAGATTTTGTTTTGACTGTGGATTTCTGCAGTATCTTTTAGCTCGATTTTGTCAAGATCTGTAAAGATGAGGGGGTTGATTCCTTGTTGGCGATGTCCGTAAATGATACTTAGTCCACTGTCTCCAATGTTGACACTCCAGCCTTCAATCCAGAGTGGTATATTTTCTGGCTCTGTTAGTGTAAGCAGACCATCACTTGATATTGTTTCTGCAACACCTAAAACCGAAACTAGATTGATCTTTGGAATAAGAATGGACACTTCTTCTCTTCTAATTTCGCTCTCAGATACACTATCTTCGTCTTTTTTGGGTATGGGGGTGCTGTCGTTGTCGGTTTTTGGAATAGATATAACGAATGTAGGGATTGGGGTTAGATTTAGATTTTTAAGCCTTTGATTTTGCGGAATTTGTTCAGAGTTGTAAATTTGTTTTATGTTGTAACCTATGATTATGAGAAGTAGTAATAAAACTATTCCGTTAAGATAAAAACTAATTTTTTTTGACATTTAACCTCCACTAATGTTGGTAATTATGTTTTGAAAATCTGAATTTGGACTACTGTCTGGTATGGTTGATTCTGATCTATTGGTTGGCCTAAGAATATACAAGTTTCTAAGTCCAACAGCTTGCAGAAACTTGATTTGATCTGCAATATAAATAATTGGGTCGCCAGTTGGTTTGTAAAAGTCTGTAGCTCCTTTTGGCGAGTTTGCTTCTGTTATTAAGTAGTATTTTTGGTTTTCAAAAATGAATATATTTAGAATGATTCCAATATGGT
>CAZQDQ010000078.1:0-3483 GCA_964592455.1 uncultured Pseudomonadales bacterium | reverse complement strand
AGGGTTGCCTTATCTGACTCCCAGTAAGTAATTTTGTCAGAGTTTACCGCACACCAGTATGCAAAAGCCTCAAGTTCTAAGCTTATCTGTACTTGAAACTCTCTTAGTCTAGCACCTGCATCAATAAGTTCTGTGGCACTACACCAACGTCTTTTTAAGATTAACAAAAAATCATCCAAAACGTTATTAGCTCTAGAATTTAGAAAGATTTTTTGTGGCGACATTCCACATTGTGTCGCCAGTTCTACTGCCGAGCTGTTCGACATTTTTACTCCTTTTTTTCAGTTTTTCTTGTTCTTCAACAACCCTATATTGTACCACTTATAAAGTTTTTACCATATATGTACCCTCCAAGCTATAGCCTAGCCTCCTATAGTACTCTCTCGTTCCTACAGCCGAAATAATAGCCATTCTCCTGTAACCACGATCATTTGCTATCCTCTCCGCCTCTGCTAACAGTTTCTTCCCCAGCCCTCTGTGCTGCGTCTTCTCCTCATTTTGAGTTTTTTCAGTTTTGATTTTTTGAGATTTTTCTATCTCCTTCACCTGTCCATACGTATGCACCTCGCGCACAATAGCCGCCCCTGCAAGCTCTTCAAATATCATCTCTTCATCTTTATTTGGAAGCCTTAGTCTAAGCATAGAGAACAAGTTCTCGCTTGACTCAAAAGATAAAAACAATTCTTTTCCTCCCAGAGTTTCTCGTTCATCTACAAGTAATTCAACTTTTGCGTCATAAACACCACCGCGCACCTCTCTACAACGAATACACAAACACTTTTTTCCCTCCTTTTTTAGTTCATCTTGCAATAACTGCCTCATATTGGTCATGAGCGACCCACTACTCACCCATTTTTTACTAATATCCCTCACCAACCTGTCTATCCGACACCATTTTGGTGTTAACTTTTTTACTTCCTTTAAAACATCTTTTAACTCATCGTCCCCATAACTTACATACTCTCCCCTTTTCCACATTCTATAAAGCTCAGTTGTTGGTATCACCATGGCCGGGTAAACTTTCAGGTAGTCCGGCTGAAAATTAGGATTTGCAAACATTTCCGCCGCCATTTGTTTGTCTTTTTCTGGGTTGCTACCTGGCAAATTAGGCATAAAGTGATAACAAATTTTAAGACCAGCGTTCCTACACATTCTCGTTGCCTCCGCTACTGTTTCCAGCGAGTGACCTCTCTCTATTTTCTTTAAAATTTTTTCATCAAAGGCTTGCACCCCAAGCTGTACCTTTGTTACTCCTAATTTTCTCCACAACTTAATTTCCTCCACACTTACCCAGTCTGGCCTAGTTTCCACTGAAATTCCAACCACTCTCCTGTTTCCAGTCTCATTAGTCTTTATAGCTTCTTCCAAAGTATCCGCCACAAAACCATTTACCCCATCGTACATTCCTTTGAAAAACTCTAGTTTGTAGTCGTCTGGATAAGCCCCAAATGTCCCACCAATCACAATCAAGTCGATTTTATCCGTAATATGTCCATTGCTTTCCAGTTGCTTTATACGCATCTCCACCTGCAACCTGGAGTCAAAATTTAGCTGCTTGGCTCGCTGAGCCGCTGGCTCATCGGATAAATATGACTTTGGCATCCCCTCCTCTAAGGGACAATAAACACAATTGCCCGGGCAGTAGTGTGGTTTCATCATCACTGCCATAGGCGCTACTCCTGATTCGGTTCTAACCGACCTAGTTTTAAAAACTGCAATCAAATCGGGGTCGCTCAAATGTTTCCAAATATCAGAATTTTTAGGAGTGTCTTTTAATTCCTTAGACCAGACATGGCGAAAATCCTCGGCCGTTTCGGGGGTCATTTTTTCCTCGTCTCTTCGGACTAAATCCTGCAAAGTCATCACTATATTCTACCTGATTTGAAATTTGTCCCATAAGGTGTTAAAATCCACCAGTCTAACTTTTATGGAGGCCAAATGGCTAAGAAAAAAGAAGAAATTGTAGTACCTGAAAAAAGCTTTTATGAGAAATATAAAAACATCATTGATCCGCTTTTGGGACTTGGTGCTATTGTTCTGGGTATCGTCGCTTGCATTGCTTTAATCTATGCTGCTAAAGCAGACCACGATAGAAATTACGACACCTTCGAACAAGTCTATCAAGAAACCAGCATTTTCACTGCTCACAATCTCCAGCCCTTAGGGCCCACCGAAATTGTCGGTTCGCAGTTTCACGGCACCTATTTTTCAGTCCTAATTGCATCTGAAGGTGAAATTAGTGGTGAATATACCGAAGTTCTCTCTCTCAGATTCGTTTGGACTGCTCCAAACGGTGATCGTAAGGTTAAAACATATCCTTACGAAAAAATCAACTTTAAACAACCAGGTTCTCAATACAACACCCCGCAAATGGAGTTTGTTTTTACCAAGTCAACCCTAAACCAGGAATATCTCCTGAAAGGTAACGACTTCACTGTTTATGACTTCAACATGTTTTTTGACTACGCAATATCTGTCAATATCTATATGAATCAAGCAGACTTTGATTTTGAAATGAATCGTATCAAAGTGCCCTAAGGGGCACTTTTTTTGCCAAAAAAACCGAGCCTTGCGAGCCCGGATTATTTTTGGTCGGTGAGCAAAGATCACAACTATCCCTCTCGGCTATGATTTCCTCCGCTCACCTTAAAACAAGTAATTATACTATACAACTATAGGTTAGTCAAGCTAGCTAGCCAAGCTTGACAAATAGACCTATAAGTGTTAAAATGTCCAATCTTAAAAACTAAAAAAGGAGGCAAAATGAGCCTTGACGTAATCATGCTGCTACACATAGTAGCAAACGTTATATGCTGGATCAGGTGGTCACTTGCCTCCAGCAGACAGCCAGTAATTTTCTGGATTCTGGCTGGGTTCATCATGGGCTGGATTCCCATGTGGCCTAGTAACATGGCCATGAACTGGTTTTTGACCATACTCATGGCGTTTATTGAGGTTCTGTGGTTTCTCTGGAACATGAGGGCTGCAGAAGACGCCTGTCTTGATAAAACCAGGCGATTTTATGTCGCCGATGAACTCAAAAGATATAGACCCGACTCTGAGTAGGAGTCGGTTTTTATATAATCAATTAAAGTGCATACTTCCACCAAAGACACCTATAACACCATCGCTGACCAATTTAGTGCCACCCGCGCCTATATCTGGGCCGACATCAAGCCCTATCTAGACCAAGTCCCCAGTGGTGCTAGTGTCTTAGACCTCGGCTGTGGTAACGGTCGAATCCTCGCTGGTCTTCCAAACGATATTAACTACCTAGGTATCGATCAATCAACAAAACTCTTAGATTTAGCCAAACTTGCTCACCCAAACAAGAATTTCCTTGAAGGCGACATTACCAAGGAGCAAACCTGGCGAAACCTCCTTACTTACGATTTTATTTTCTGTATAGCCGTCATTCACCATATGCCCACCTACCACGAACACATGTTTTTACTTAATCAAATCAAAAAACACTTAAATCCA
>CAZQDQ010000077.1:0-3562 GCA_964592455.1 uncultured Pseudomonadales bacterium | reverse complement strand
AGTGGTGATCAATTTGGAGTTAAGTTTAGCTACGCTGTTCAAAAAGAACCAAAAGGGCTGGCTGACGCTTTTATTGTTGGAGAAGACTTTATAGGCTCCGATAATGTGACTATGGCTTTAGGTGACAATATTATTGACGAAGACTTTAGTAGGCAAATTGAACAATTTCAAACTGGTGGTCAAATCTATGTCAAAAAACTTACTGATATAAACGAAGTAAAACGCTTAGGTGTGGTAGAGTTAGACAAAAACGGTCAAGTACTTTCCATAGAAGAAAAACCAGAAAATCCAAAATCAATGAATGTTTCTGTTGGCCTCTACACATACGACAGTCGTGTCGTTGAGATCGCAAAAAAACTTACCCCTTCAGCAAGAGGTGAAATAGAAATTAGTGGTCCTGTCAGTGTCAATAATACTTACTTGCAAATGGGGCAGTTAAAAGCTATAACCTTCGATAGTTATTGGCAAGATGCAGGCACCTTCGATAGCCTTTTAGAAGCTGGCAACTACATGTCAAAAAAAATTAATAGTTTACAAAATTAATGAATATTTTAGTTACTGGTGGAGCAGGCTTTATTGGAAGCAATTTTATTCACTACTGGCTTCAAAAATATCCAGAAGACAAAATCATCAACTTAGATCTACTAACTTACTCTGGTCACCTAAGCTCCTTAGTCGACATAGAAAAAAAAACAAATTATTCTTTTGTTCAGGGAGATATTTGTGACAGCAATCTTGTCGATAAACTCACGTCAACAGTAGACACAGTTATCCATTTTGCTGCCGAAAGCCATGTCGATCGATCAATTCTTAATCCTCAAATTTTTGTCCAAACCAACATTTTTGGTACCCAGGTCTTACTCGAATCAGCCAGAAAGTACAACATAAAAAAATTTCATCATGTTAGTACAGACGAGGTCTTTGGGTCGCTAAAATTAGGAGAGACAGACAAATTTTCCGAAAGCACACCCTACGACCCCAGAAGTCCTTATTCTGCTTCCAAGGCCAGCTCAGACCATTTGGTAAGAGCCTACTTCCACACTTTTGGCCTACCAATTACCATTACTAACTGCAGTAACAATTTTGGTCCCTATCAAGATCCAGAAAAATTTATTCCCCGCATGATTACTAACTTGCTTACCGGGCAAAAGGTAAAAGTCTACGGGGACGGTTTATATGTTCGGGACTGGCTCTATGTCGAGGATCACTGCAGAGCCATAGACTTGGTAGTAAAAAGCGGAAAAGCTGGTGAGACTTATTGCGTAGGTGGCCAAACAGAAGATTTAAGCAACTTAGACCTAACTAAAAAAATCCTGAAAATATTAAACTTAGACGAAACCAACATTGAGTTTGTAGCGGACAGGCCAGGTCACGACCGACGCTATGCTGTAAATTGGAGTAAAATCAACCAGGAGCTTGGTTGGTCACCCAGTAAAACTGTTGACAGTAGACTAGAGGAGACAGTCAACTGGTACAAAGAAAACCAAAACTGGTGGCTACCGCTAAAAGAGCAGTCAGAATCTATTTATCAAAAATAAAAAATATGGATCCAAAAAATGTAACCATCGAATGGTTAAAACAACAAGAATATAAAATCCAAAACGTATACTCTCCACCTACCATCGAAGGTGTTACTTTAAAAGATCTGAAGTGCCTAGTAGACGGTCGTGGAGATGTAACCGAGTTGTGGAGCTTGCCGTGGGTAGAGTCAGAGGGGTTGTTGGTGCCACAACATTGTTACCAAAGTGCAACCGACTTTGGAGTTACCAAGTGTTGGCACTTGCACGCTATTCATACAGACCAGTTCACAGTTACTCGCGGAAAACTACAAGTTGTCTTAGTAGATATTAGAAAAGACTCATCTACCTTTGGCCATGTGAACACTATATTCATGGGCACTCAAAAACCAAGACTCCTAAAAATCCCCTTTGGGATAATGCACGGCTGGAAAGCCTTATCTCAACCAGAAGTTATTGTTGTCAATTTTCAATCACATCCATATGATGCTGCAGACGAATTTAAATTTCCATGGAACTCTGTTTTAGAAAATGTTTGGGAGCCAAAAAACGGCTAGTATGAAAGAAAAAGTTTTGGTTACGGGGGCAACTGGTTTAGTAGGATCGCATTTTAAAGAAAAAGCCTACGACTTCAAAATTTTGGCACCAAATACCAGTGAGCTAAATTTGCAAAATGAATCAAGCATTGCAAATTATTTGTCAGAACACAATCCTGACTGGATCATTAACTTTGCTGCCTTTACCGACGTCAATGCTGCGGAAAGAGAGCGAGGGGATGAAAGCGGTCTATGTTGGCAAATAAATGTTGGTGGAGTTGCTAGTTTATTAAAAAACTACAAATCCAACAATTTTATTCAAATTTCTACCGATATGATATTTGAGGGAAGCAAAGAAAACCCAGGCCCCTACGACGAGCAGGCAAAAATTCCAGATAACTACAACAATCTTACTTGGTACGGATGGACTAAAAACAGAGCTGAAAAATTAGTTTCAGACAGGGGTGGTACTGTTGTTAGAATCATTTATCCTGTCAGAGCTGGCTTTGTAGGCAAACTAGACTATATCAGAGGTCCGTTATACAAGATTGCCTCTGGTAAAATGCACCCGCTTTTTTCCGATCAACAGATTTCTATCACCTATATAAACGAACTGACAGAAGGCTTAAAAACAATTATTAACGACGATCATCACGGTATTTTTCATGTCAGCTCCGACACCACCACTCCCTTCGATTTAATATCCAGGGTCTTGCAAGAATTAGGAGAAGACCCACAGCAACTGAAGTCATCATCTGTTGTAGAGTTTCTAAAAACCCAAGGACCTGCCTATAGATACCCACTATACGGTGGCTTAAAATCCAAACAAACAGAAGAAATGCTAAATCTGCACCTTTCGACTTGGCAAACTGTAGTGGAAAAATTAGCAGCAGAAGGTCTTAGGTTGCCTGTTGTAAACTAATTTAGTATCCTTAACTCATGAGATTTCTATTCGGACTATTTGTTTTCCTACTAAGTATCTCTTTTGTTAATGCCGATGCCAAATCTGATTTTGACTACCAGTACAGCAAGCACAGAGAAAGTTTTTTGGAATATACTCTCTACAAAAAAGATTATCTTAGCAATCCCACCCTAGACAACCAGCAAAAAGCCCTTCTCTCGGCCAAACAGTCAACCAACACTAGAGAACTAACTCGAGCCAGCTTTGCTGCCTATTTAAGGCAACTCATACTTATGAACCAATTAAAAGGTTATTCATTATCGGACACTTTAAATGCAAACCTCTTGGCCGCTCAGCAGTTTTTTCTCATTGAAAGTCAAAAAACATTAGGTGTCGTCACTATTGCTGACTTAGATAAGTTCAACCAAGACTACCAGTTAGAATACCCCAAACACGAACGCTTTTTAAAGGCGGGAATAGTGGGGCATAAACTTGCTCGTTTAAAATACTTTGCCCTAAGACAAGATGAAGCAATCAAAGAACTAAAAAACAAAATCCCAACCGATGTTTCCGTTAGAGTCTTTGAAAGACTTGATTCTTTAGAGACC
>CAZQDQ010000076.1:0-3567 GCA_964592455.1 uncultured Pseudomonadales bacterium | reverse complement strand
ACAAACAGCTTTTACAAAATAGATGGTGGTCCTTATAAATTCATATCAGCATCTTTGGATCAGTTAAACCTAAAATACAAAAGCTATCTTAGTATTCCAATTGAAGTAGATATTGTTGTTGACCAACATGGAGAAACTGGATCAGTAAAATTTATACCACCAACAAAACATATACCCAAAAAACTAAATCAAGTAAGTATTATTTCTACAATTTATAACGAATGGAGTATTAATAAAAAATTACCAAACAGTGAAATTTTTTTAGATATTCAAGGTTTTGTACGCACAAATAAAGGAAAACAAAAGAAAACCTTGTAACTGTAAATCTTACCATCTAACCCAACTTCTTAATCACCTCCGCAACACTCAACAAATCCTGCTCTCCTGTCTTCATATCTTTCAAAGTAACTTTTTTTTGCTTTATCTCTTCTTCGCCAACGATCACAACAAAAGGGATGCCTTTTTTGTTTGCGTACCGAAGTTGCTTATCAAACTTCTCCTCGGCCGGAAAAACCTCCGTGTTTATTCCAGCTTTTCGCAAAGCTCGTGCCGTCTCCAAGGCATAGTCTCTTTGCTCAATAGCAAATCTACATATCATCACTTTTGTCTTAGTCAAAGCTGTAGAAATTAGGCCTAGTTGGTCTGCTGCCTCAACTGTTCTATCAAATCCCAAACCTACACCTGTTCCAGGTATCTTCTGTCCAGTTAGCCTCTCTACCAGTCCATCGTAACGCTCTCCTCCACCAACAGAACCTGCCATATAGTCTTCAATTACAATTTCCCAAATAGGTCCTTGAGAGTAAGAAAATGACCGAGCCAAGGTTGGCTCAAACCGATAAAATTCACTCCCAAACCCAGCACTTTCTAAATACTCTATTATTGTTTTGATTGTTTCATTTGGCTTAATATTTTGAACTTGCTCAAAATACATTTCCGCCTGAATCTTCCCTATTCCTTTATCCAACATGTCTGCAATCACTCCTTCTTTACCAATTTTTTTTAACTTGTCAATCGCCACAATCGCCTCATAAGGGATATCCTTCATCAACTCTCTACTGTTAAATACTATCACAGGTTTCTTAAAACCAATTGACAAATAGGTATCCAAATTTTCCGCCATTACTTCTGCGTCAGCGATTGGTGAAGTTACTCCAAAGATGTCCAAGTCAAACTGTGTAAACTCCCTATACCTACCCTTCTGTGGGTTTTCTGCTCTAAAAACTGACTGGCATTGATACCTTTTAAATGGCATCACCAAAGAGTTCAAATTATTTGCTACATACCGACACGTCGGTACTGTTTGGTCGTACCTAAGCATCACTTCTCTCCCTCCCAGGTCCTCAAACTTATAAAACAGTTTTTCGTCCTCACCTATTTCACCTTTAAACAAATCATAGGACTCCAAAGACGGCGTCTCGATTGGTTCGTATCCCCACCTTTCTGCCACTTCAATCATTTTATTTTTTACCCACTGCCTTTTTATGACCTCTCCAGGTAAAAAGTCTCGGAAACCCTTTAGTGTCTGCATATTCATACCCTAATTATAAATCTATTAAACCCGAAGACGGAAACTCTTTGCAAAACTCAAACGGTTCAGCCAAAATATTCTCTCCTGTTCTGTGTTGATAGCCATAAATTGTCATCATTGCCGTCTCAAAATTTATTGCTTTATTGGTTGCTTGTGATTCGTGCAAAGTAAACATTTTTAGTTTTCTTTCTTTTTGCTCACTCACATCTACCATTAAGTCCGGTCTTATTGGCCACATTCCACCCATCATTAAAACCATTTTTGTCCTATGCAAACCACCAAAGTCTTGCCTTACTCCAGTCGCTGCATACTTTACAGCTTCAATTCCAATTTTAAATGCCTCCCTATGGTCAGGGTGAAAATCATCTTTATGCATCAAAAAAACTAACTCTGGTCGTACTTGCCTAATCACCTTCAACACTTTAAACATTAGTTTTTTAGAGTAAGTAAGCCCCAAATCCTCTTGTCTTAAAAAATATACCTTTTTCATCCCCAAAAAGTCAGCTGCTTTCCGCATTTCTTTTTCTCTTTCTTTCTGACTTCCCCCCTCGCTCCCACCAGTAAGAACAAGTTCGTAGATCTCTGACCCACGCTCCTGCAACTTCATCAATGTTCCCGCACAAACAACCTCATCATCTGGGTGAGCCGATATAACCAACACTTTTATTTTTTGTTTTTTCATATATTTAAGCAAGCTCTTATATGTAACTAATAACTTTCATAACATCATCTTCATTTTTTAACTCGCCCAAGAGCCATCTGTCAGCCAATGCAAGTAATACTGTTCCAACTTTTTTGTACTCCACCCCCAAACTAGCAACATATCCTCCATCAATGCCTGTTTTTTGCTTAAGCATTGCGATAGCTGCTGTTTTTAATGTGGCTTCATCACCAACCAACAACTCTCTTTCTCTTGGAGTTTTCTCAACCAAAGGGAATCCATCTTCTACCAAATCTAAAAGCATCTTTTTATAAACAGGGCCTCTTTGGTTCTTTTTGAGCAAGTAAGTCATTACTAGTGGATCAATACCATCTCCCCCTTGTTGAGTTTTATTCGCCTTTGTTCTCCTCACGCCACTTACTGCTATTCTATGAGCGTCATGCTCCTTGGTTAGCAGTGCTTCATAAACAGAAGCAAAATTACCACCAAAAGCAGTATTTTTCTCCGCCAATATCAGTGGGTGAGTGTTTTCGCCAAAAACACTTTTATCCAAAAACATTGTCGTTATTGCCACCACTGCCGTCCCGCCCAAACTTCCACCATTCTTGTAAAGATCAGACAAGTTATATTTATCCAATTCAACAAAATCAGTCCTTATTTTTTCACCATTTAAGTGAACAAAGACCAAATCTTCTTTTTTATTCACTCTTGCCGCTTTTTTTACCATTTCCCTTAACTCTCCCAATGGCACACCACCCAAAACACTATCTTCCGAAAAAACAGCTGAAGCTCTTAAAAAGGTAATTTCAGAACTTGCGCCAGCACCCAGCACCTCCTCTACTAAAAGGTACAAAGCGCACTCATATGCCTCCGCTAAACTTGCTCCATCAGAGAGACCATTTTCTTCTAGCATCTCAACAATTGGATCAGGCAAAACTCTCATTGCTTCAACTTCATTAAAGCGTATATTACTGTCTACCCTTTTTAGTTTCATACCCAACAACTCATAGCTGTCTTTCATAATCCGTCTATGACAAGAGTCCAAATCATGACAAACATCATCTAACAAAAAAGCCGTCTTAGCCCCTATTTTTTGTGCTGTTACCATCATAGTTAAGGTTTCACTCACGTTCCCAACAGGGTCAACGGTTCCATAAATAAGCATTGGCCCCACCAATCGCTCATTTGCCGAAAAGCCAGGGTTCAAATCCTTGCAAAGATCCAATAAAAAAGATTCTTCTTTTTTATATTTTTCCACAAAACTTCTACCTTCGGCAATATTCGTAATAATTTTTTCAGGCATTCTCCTTTGCGCTTCCTGCAAAAAAGTACCTCGCTCCAGACTCATATTATTTTCCTTTCTCTGGCAATTTTTATT
>CAZQDQ010000075.1:0-3692 GCA_964592455.1 uncultured Pseudomonadales bacterium | reverse complement strand
GATTGCAATAGAGACTTCTTTTCTCATGGGTGTTTGCGGAAAGGATATCAGTTGTTAGTAACAATTGCAACTTTATTTTAAAAATATATGGTGTGATAATATACTTAAATGGAAATCACCTATTTGGGTCACTCGTGTTTTAAATTAAAAAGCAAACTTGGTTTTGTGGTTTTTATTGATCCATTTGATCCTGCAATGACTGGGGAAATTCTACCGAAAGAGTTGGCCGATGTATTGCTTATTTCTCACGATCACAAGGATCATAGTCACAAAGAAATAATTACTGGAGCAGCTAGTAGAGACAAAACATTTATTGTTGATAAAGAGGGGGAGTACGAAATAGCAGGAGTTTTGGTAACTGCACTGAAAACCTTTCATGACAATGTTGAGGGTGAAGAGCGTGGAAAAAATTTAGTTTTTTCAATGGTGATGGACGGCCTTAACTTTGTACACTTGGGTGACTTGGGACATAAGTTGAGTAGTAGCCAAATTGAAAAACTCGGCGTTGTGGATGTTTTGATGATACCAGTAGGCGGAGTCTATACGATTAATGTTGAGACGGCCTTGGAGGTTGTAAAGGATATTTCTCCAAGTTATGTAATACCCATGCATTATAAGACTGAAAAATCCAGGGAAGATTTAGCCAAACTTTCTACTCTGTCTAACTTTTTGGAGAAAAATAAATTCCCACTTATTGGCGAGCCTGTTCATAAAATTAAATTAGATCAGAATAATTTACCTGAAGACACTCAGGTTCTGATAATGAATGCCTAATATTAGAATTCCGCCACATGCAGATGATGCCGAAAGGTCGATCCTTGGTGCTATTCTGATTGATAAAAACGCGATTGTGGACATTTCGGTGCTTTTGAAACCAGAAATGTTTTATAACGAAAACAATGGAAAAATATACGAGTCAATGATTTCTCTATATGAGAACAGAGACCCGATAGATGTACTAACTGTTTCTAATTGGCTAAAAAAAGAGAAACTATTAGATAGAGTGGGAGGAAAAAGTTATTTGGCAGAATTATCTAACGAAGTTCCGGTAGCTTCCCATATACAAAAGTACGCCTCTATAGTTAGAGAGACTTATATTAAGCGTCAGCTTATCAGCGCTGGAGCAGAGATGGGGGAGATGGGTTTTGACGAAGGTAAGCCTTTGGTAGAAATTTTAGATAAAGCTGAACAGGCGATTTACTCATTGTCGCAAACCCACATAAAGAAAACGTTTGTGGCCATTAAGGAAGCCTTAGCAGAAAGTTTTGACCGTTTGGACAACCTACATAACTCACCGGATGGGTTACGTGGCGTGCCAACTGGATTTTCCGGTTTAGATAACTTGTTGGCCGGAATGCAAGATAGCAATTTAATTATTTTAGCAGCCAGACCTGGTATTGGTAAAACTGCGTTCGCAACTAACATAGCTCAGTTTGTTGCGGTGGAGAAAAAAATGCCAGTAGGGTATTTTGCTTTGGAAATGAGTAATCTGGAGATGATTGATCGTATGCTTGTTGGTCAGGCAGGGATTGATGCCTGGAAGCTGAAAACAGGCAATCTTAAAGATGATGACTTTGCCAAGCTTTCTGAGGCTATGGGGGTAATGGCAGACAGCCCGCTTTATATTGACGATACACCAGGGCAGTCTATTTTGGAGCTTAGAACTAAGGCGCGTAAGTTGCATTCTCAGGTTGGGTTGAAACTATTAGTTGTTGATTATTTGCAGCTTGTTGTAGGTGACAAGTCTTATGAAAGTCGTGTTCAGGAGGTAGGAGCAATTTCGCAAGGGCTAAAAAATTTAGCTAGAGAGCTTCGGATACCAGTGTTGGCTTTGTCGCAGCTTAATCGTGGAATAGAAAATAGGACAGATAAATCTCCTCAGCTTTCGGATTTGCGAGAGTCTGGTAGTATCGAGCAGGACGCTGACGTGGTGATGTTTTTGTATCGAAATGATGATGCGATTTTGGAAGACGTGAAACTTGGTATAGCAAAACACCGTAATGGTGGGCTTGGAGTAATAGATCTTAAGTTTCGTGGGGATAGAGTCAAGTTTTATGGAGTTGAAAAGACTCGCTGAAGTGTTTGTGCTAAACTGGTTTTATACTAATACTAATTAAGTCCAAGTATGAAAAAACAATACCCTTTTGTAATAGATAGTTTACCGTATGCTTACGAGGCTTTAGAGCCGGTTATAGATAAGCAGACTATGCAAATTCATCACGATAAGCATCATCAGACATACGCTGATAATCTTAATAAACTACTAGAGCAAAACCCTGATAAGCAAAGTTTGGGTTTGGAGGAACTAATGAAGAGTGAAGTGGCAGGAATAAAGAATAATGCGGGTGGAGTTTATAATCACGATTTTTTTTGGTCAGTAATGACAGCGCCAAACACTGTTAAAATGAGCGATAGACTAAAGCAATTAATAGAGAAAGATTTTGGGACGGTAGAAGAGTTTATGAGCAAGTTTGAGTTGTCAGCGTTGGGGCGTTTTGGTAGCGGTTGGGCTTGGTTGGTGCTTACAGCCGAGGGAAAACTAGAGGTGATAAACACTGAGTATCAGGACAATCCGGTAGTTTTTGAAAAAAAACCTTTGCTTGGAGTTGATGTTTGGGAACATGCTTACTACCTTAAGTATCAAAACAGACGAGTGGAGTATCTTAAGTCGTTTTGGCAAGTGGTTAATTGGCAAAAAGTGGAAGAGAATTTGACATAAAAAACCCGCATAAAGCGGGTTATATTTAGGAGTCGTAAGGTGAGGCGTCTATATCGCAAAAAACGGTGACGTTGGTTGAATTATCGGTACACAGAGTGATATTCAAACCAATTGTGTAGCCAACGACGAGAAGTGTTAAATGCTTGTTGCTTACTAGGCCGTGGGCGAGTTTAGACTGACCTTCGTACTTTATGTTATATTTGTTTAGAATTTGATCGTGCTCGTCCTGGTCGGACAAAATAACAAGTATTGAGGTGTTGTTGTACCTTTGTGTTGCTAACCATTGATGGATATCGCTGACAACTTGGTAGACATCACCCCGAAATGACTTAGAGACTCTTGGCATCTTTAAACCTCTTGATTATTTGTAGCTTATTTATACGACATGGTAATACTTGTTTAAGAGAGTGTCGTGAAATATCCGAAACGACTCGTTTGGAATTTGATAGACAGACCATCTATAGAATCCAGTTTTGTAGAAACTGGAAAATTTTAGACTGTAGTACTTTGGGCCGTGTGTGCTTTGAATACAAATGAGGTTGTCAACTGGTGGTTCAATATTTCCAAATATACCTGGCATATTTATAAATCAGGACTGAGAATATTTAAACCGGTAATAGTTTGAATAATTTTAATGATTAATTAGGCAAAAACAACAATAGCGAAGCCGATTATAGATGAAGTAATGGTTTTTTTAGCTTGATCGGCTTTTTTACTATCACCATTGCCTGAGTTGATTATAAAAGTAATACCGCCAAAAATCAAAAGGGCAACAAAAATAATACCGGCAATGGTAATGGAATTTTTATTCATGGTGTTCTGGTTGATTGTTAACTAAACACGTTTCGGTAATGCTACATTTCAGTTGCGTGGTTTTTCACGGGAAGCCGGATGGAAACCACGGTTCCGGTGCCCTGGGTACTGCTCATGCTGAAATCGGCCCCGATCATTTTTGCACGGCTGTGCATGTTCC
>CAZQDQ010000074.1:0-3776 GCA_964592455.1 uncultured Pseudomonadales bacterium | reverse complement strand
GAAGGACATACCTTTTTCGAGACTAAAAAAAACCTTAGAAGAACTTCAAGGTGCCTATTACGGAACAAGAGCTCTTGCGTTAAGGATTTTTCCTGTTTACGGTGCGTCGGAAAATACGAGGCCAAACCCAACAGCTGTATACCAGTGGGTCTCTGACATGATAAAGGGTAAGAGACCCAAAATATATGGTGATGGCAAACAGTCTAGAGATTTTATTTATGTAAGTGATGTTGTTGATGTAATGATAAAGTTTGCAAAACGCGGTACTTGCGGAGTTCGTGATGTTGGCAGAGGAAGAGACGTTCAGTTTAATAGAATTGTAAAGATCATTAACGAAGAGCTTGGTACAGAAATAAAACCTCAATACATACCTGCGCCTTTTGGTTATTCAAAGGCTTTTGTGTGTAAAAACCCGGTCAAAACAAGAATAAGTATAAGATTAGGAATTAAAAAAATAATTAAAAAGATTAAATCTGTTAGTCCTCAAAAATAGATAAATTGGCAGCAACCCAGTCATTTAATCTTGATATTCCTTCTTCTGGAGAGGTCTTTGGTCTCCAATTAAATGTCGATTGAGATTTTTGGATATCACTTATGTATATTTTTTGATCTCCTGCTCTCCAGTCTCCAAAATCTGGCCTTACTTCTTTATCTAAAAGTTTTTCTAGTATCGGCTTAAATTCGTATAAGACTGATATAGTATTTTTCAAACCTCCGCCGATATTGAATACTTCACCGGCAGTCTTTTCTATATTTTTGAAGGCTAATTCGTAGGCATCTAGTAGATCTTCAATAAATAAGACATCTCTAACTTGTTTTCCGTTACCGTAAATACTTATTTTTTTGCCTGTATGTAAGGCGATAAGAAACCAAGCCAACCATCCTTGATCTTCGACACCAAACTGCCTAGGACCATATATACATGATTGCCTAAAAACAACAGTCTTTAGGCCGTAGATCCTGGCATAGTCTCTGAAGTATTGATCACCAGCCCCCTTACTACATCCATATGGTGAGTGAAAATCAAGTGGTTGGTTTTCGGAAATACCGTTGGGAAAATCTTGGTACTCGTATCTTGTTTCTTTTTCTAAAACAACGACATTCTCCATACCTCCATAAACTTTATTGGTAGAGCTGTAAAGTGCTTTGGCGGTGGGGTTGTTTAGTCTTATAGATTCTAGAACATTAAAAGACCCTAAGGCGTTGACCTCGAAGTCGTGTCTGGGATTGACCACCGACGAGGTGACTGCAACTTGAGCTGCCAGATGGTAAATTGCAGTTGATTTCTCAACTGCTCTAGCTAAGACATCTAGATCTTTTGTGATGTCTGCTTGAATAAATTCGATATTGCCAGTAAGACTCTTTAACCACTGTAAGTTTTTTTCTGAACCTTTGCGTGATAAGTTGTCTATGATAATTACTTTTTCACCCTTTAACATTAGTCGACTTGCTAAATTAGAACCTATGAATCCTGCGCCGCCAATTATCAAATGTGTCTCGCTATTCATTTTTTTGAGTTAAATTATACTTACTAGAATTTACAACCAGATTAAACAATAAGCAAACTGAGTATTTTTTTGGAAATTATTTGCCAGTCGTAGTTTTTTATGAAGACCCTGCCTTGTTTGCCCAGTTTCGAACGGATGTAGGTGTTAGAGAGTAGAGAAAGAATTTCTTTTTTCATTTTTGTTTTGTTTCCTACACTCACCTTGACCACACCATATGGATAGTTTAGGTGCTCTAGGTTGTAAACCACTCCTGGTACTCCACACGCTAGCGTTTCGTCTAAAGCCATATTACCAGTATCGAAGCGTGACACCGAAGTAAATAGTCTGCAAGACTTTAAAAACTTGTATTTTTTTGTACCAGATAAAACACCAGTGAATGTAATTTTTTCTAATATATTTAACCGCCTAGCTTTTGACCTGATCTCTTCTTCCAATGGTCCGGCGCCTATCATAAGAAATTTAGTCGAAGGTCGAACCAGGTAAACTTTGTGCCAAATATCCAACAAGTCCAGTAGGCCTTTTTGGGAGTGGAAGCGTCCAAAGTAAACTAAATCGTATTTTTTAGTCTTATTTTTTACTTTCTTTACTTGTCTGAAGTCAATTCCGCCTCTAATAGCGATAGCGTTTTTAAAACTTGCAACATCCTTTTCTGAAGCAGTTAAGACTAAGTCGGCATATAGTTTTACGAGAAACAAGCTTATTATTTGAGAGAGATATAAGAAAAGTAGTTTTAACTGCCCACCATGATATTTTTTGAAACTAAAAATACTAGGAAACAACAGATAAATACCAACAATTAACTTTGATTTAGGGTTTCTTAATTTTGCAATAACGGCCGGAATTAGATCTGGTAAAAAGAAAGAGGAGGAAAAAATGATATTTGGGTTTTGACGATCTGCAAATAGTTCTCTTACTGTAGAAACTATCGTTTTGTAAATTTCCACAAATACGAGAGGAAACCTGTCTACCCAAGAACATTTTTGGACAAGAATATTTCTTTCGGTTACTCCTTGAGAGAGGCAAAAGTCTTTCCCTTTTTCGTTTGTAACAACAGTAACGAAGTGCCTGTTTTTAAGGAATTGTTTGGCAAGGTTTGCATAAATAACATCTCCCCCACTGATTAAATAAAAGGTGTTGGAGTAAATAATAATTTTCATTTAGGGAATAAAAATATTGTGTTCTTGACTAAATTGCTCTGTCATCATTCTTAAGTTTCCTCCAATAACATGGATTCCATCCTTAGCTGCGGCACAAACACTAGCATACCTAGCAGAAGGCATGTTTTGACGGCGGTACCATTTGTTTTCTTTTATCTTAAATTCGTAGACTTCATTGGTTATCGACCAGCCCTGTTCACCACCAAAAGTAAAAATGCTGTCCCCCCAAACAGCGGCGGAAAAGCCGCTAATCTTGGCTGGTACAGGTGGTAAACTCTCCCAGATCTTTGTTTTAGTGTTGTACTTTTCGAAAGTATCGACATTATGAAAGCGGTCATTTTGGTAGCCGGCAATGACGTAAACACAGTCGCCATGAGCGACAGCAAAAGTATGTTCTCTAGGGGTTGGCATGTCTATTAGACGTGTCCAGTTGTTGGTGGCTATGTCATATTCTTCGAAAACGGCTAGAGGAACTTTGTTGTCTGCTCCTCCTGCAGCGTAAATTTTGCCATTTAGGTAAGCTACTCCCAGAGCGCAGCGTTTGGTGGGCATGTTGGTAAGACGTTCCCAAGTATTATTCATGGGGTCATAACGGTGTGTTTCATTTCTACTACTGATTCTGATTCCGTTCCCACCAATAACATAAAAATATTTACCGTCACTGGTAGCCCCTGGGTGGTGAACAATAACGGGTAAACTGGCGACCTTGTTCCACTTTTGGGTGTTTATGTCGAAACATTCAGTCTTTTTAGTCACGGTATAAACAGTAGGAGCAGTAATTCCACCAACCACATAAATTTTGTCACCGACAGCCCCACCACCACACTCGTATCTAAAGCTGGGTAGTTTTGGGGCTACTTTCCACTCTCCGCCTGTAGTAACAGGAAGATTTGAGCCAATGAAAGTTCTATCTATTTTTCGGTAAAGAAATTCGCGAAGAAGAGTGATAAACCTGAAAGGTAAGAGCCAAAGTTGAAGAAGCATAATTAATTATATATAAAAAACCCTCTTAAATGAGGGTTTTTTGAATTTATCTTTGGCGTCTTAGTACAAAATTGCGCACTAGCTCTGGACAAGGATGTTTAACAAAATCAATTAAGTCGAATGTGCA
>CAZQDQ010000073.1:0-4044 GCA_964592455.1 uncultured Pseudomonadales bacterium | reverse complement strand
ACATTAGTAAAAAAAGTAAAGCGGCTAGAACAAAACACAGTGCGATATATTGCAATATTTTTTTTAATGACTTGTTCATAAAATAACTCCTTGTTGGATAACAAAAACGGCAAGTAATACAAACCACATAAAGGTCAAATGTGCCCAAGTTTTACCACTAATGCGAATTAGGTTGTAACGTAAAACAAAAACCCAGTCAACAACCAGGGCGAAAAGAATTAATAAGGCAAAAGTAACTGACCACACTTTAGAAAGACTAAGTGGAGATATTTGTGCCGTTGACTTGAAACTTTCCTCAGCAAAAACATCGTTAACAGAAATACTGTCAGCCGCTATTTTACCTACACTGTTTCTAGTTGGCTCAACGGCAAACATTTGAACAACAATAGTTGTCTCAACACCATTTATATAGCCATCTTTAACTGCTAAACCCATGTCCTTGTAGCGCTTGTCTAAGAGATTCTTTTTGTGGCTTGGTGAGGCCATCCAGGCGTTTACAACATCCTTTGAACTGCTAAAGTCGCGCGCTAGATTTTCGCCTGCGTGCTGATATTTGTAACCAGCATTGGTGATAAATGCCCAAGGCTCTGTTCCTTTTGGAGATACATGAGCCCAATAATTTTCCTTGAACATATCATCGACTTTGGCGGCGGCTGCCGCGCTAAGTTGAGCATTGAGTGTGACCTTATTTGATCCAGCCTTAGCGCGATTTGAATTGGTAAGTTCGACAATTTTATTTATATCTATTTGACTGGCATAGCCTAAAACTCCAGGCTTAAGGCCAATAGTGATATCAACAATAGACCTACCCATGATAAATAGACCCACCAAAATTAGCAGTGAACGAGTCCAGAGAATTTTAGCTTTATGATTATTGTGTGGGTGAGGAAGGAAGAGGTGTCTTAAAACCTTGAGCATACAAAAGTCATTATGTCACAATGTGTGATTGATGGGAACTATGGAAGACTTACTTTGGTAAGAACGCCATCAATTCTTTTGTATATTCTTTTTTTGTTTTTCTTTATTTTGTTTATTATTTCATTTTCTAGATTTATGTTCAGTATTTCTGCCAAGCCAAGAACATAAATAACAACGTCTGCCAACTCCTCTCCAACCTTGTACTCTTTTTTGTAGTGGGCTCTGCAGGCCTCGGAGACTTCCTCGTGAATCAGACAAAATTCTTTATAAATATCGGTAATGTTAAATCCTTTATCAATTTTATTTTGATAAATTTGCTTTTGTAATTTTTTTAGACTAACCATGGCATTGAGTATACTAAATTAATGGTAGCCAGAACTCATAGTCTTTTTGCTTTTTCTTGTTTAATTGGGGTTGCCTATTACACTGGAACAAAAGACCTGTCTACAGCAACTATAGTTGCATGTTTATTTTTTAATACTATTGGGGCTTTGTTACCAGATATAGATCAGGCATCTAACCGCTTATGGGATTTGCTGCCTGCCGGCGAGAGTATTGGCAAAGCGCTAGGAGTGTTTATGAAACACAGAGGAATATCTCACTCATTACTAGGGATTTTTTTGATTGACATGTTTAGTTTTTGGTTGATATCTAACCTTTTTAACGATGGTTTTGTGGATACCAGCATAGTTTATTGGTCAGTGATGATTGGAGTTATTTCTCATATTGTGGCAGATAGTTTTACTGAAGAAGGCGTGCCGCTATTGTACCCGCTTAAAATTAATTTTGGTTTTCCACCAGTAAAGCCTTGGAGGATTAAAACCGGTGGTTGGTTTGAAAACTTGGTTTTTACACCAATAATCGGACTAGCTGCAATTTATTTTCTTAGTTTGTATTGGCACAAATAGCAAAAACGGTAAGGTCCCAAGGAGTAGAGGTTGAAGATCGGTGAACCGAAGCTGTCCAGGCGTTGTCGGCGCTGGGGTAGTTGCTGACAGTATAAAAAGTTACTGTTGAGCTGTTGACTACAAAACCACCAGAGAGAATTTTTTTACCCAGAGAGCAAGTAGCAGTAACAATTTTGAGTTGTTCAGTAGTACTAGCTGAAGAGGTTGAAATTTTCTCCCAGCCAGAAACACCATTTTGTCCGTTTGTACCATCTGCACCGGTATCCCCTTTGTCTCCTTTTTCACCCTGCACTCCTGGTATTCCCTGAATGCCTTGGTCACCCTTATCCCCTTTCTCGCCCTTTTGACCAACTCCGATGGTTATTTCCTTATCGTGTTTTTCGCAACTTTTAGAAGTGAAAATACTTCCCGCTAAGTAAAGACGGCCGTGATAATCTACACAGTAAGCGATATTGGTTGGTAAGACGGAGTTGATGAAAGACTTTATACCAAACCAGGGTGAGTTACTTGCAGAGACATCAGGGGGAAGAAACGCCCAGATAAAAAACAAGGCAATTAACAAAAAATATTTTTTCATTTGCGAAAAAACTGTTAATACTTTTAGAATACTCTTTTTGAAATTTTTTTGCAGTAGTTTTTATGGCTGAGTCAAGCTTGCTTCAATTATGAGCCGTTTTAGACTTGTCCCTGGCGGCCAGCAAGTCATAAGAGTTAGAGTTTCGCTAGCTGAGTCAGCTTTTAAATAGTTTATTTGTTCTGGGGAAACAATTTTTTTACTGCTAACTTTGTATAAATATTCTTTTTGTTTATAGTAAATTTTTACTTCGTCTCCCGACTCTAGTTTAGATAGAAGGTAAAAGACAGAGTTGTAACGTGTTGCAGTTATAAAGTCGACGGAGGAATGAGAAAAAAGGAAAATATTTCTACCTTGCCCAGGAAGTTTACTGGTGCTTGCATGGGCTACACCTTTTGTAAGAGCTTTTTGGTAAATAGCAGGGTTAAAGGGGTCAACACCTATGACAACTTTTGAATTGGCAACGATTTTGGGGATAACTATTCCAAAATCAGTATCAATTGGGGTTATTGAATTATCTGTTTCTGACTTAACTTGCAAAATGCGGTAGTTGACTTCGTTTTTGAAAACTGGGAAGTAGGTAGCAATAATGATAAAAATCCCCGTACCTAAGAGAAAAGAACCAAAAACGATGGGCAGTGGAGAGTTTTTTTTCACCTATTTCCTTTTGTTTTTGAGTCTAAAGTATAAAACGAGAGCGATAATTGCAGATATCAGAGCTGCTCTAGCTTTATTCGACTTCCAGAAAGGTTCCCCTGTTTGAGTACCAAGAACCTCTGATGTCTCTTCCTCTTTGATTGTTTCCGGAGTGGGAGAAACTTGCTGTTCCTCTGGAGCGGTAATAGAAGACTCGCTGATTGGAATGGCTTCAGTACCAGCAATTTGACTTGTTTGGGCTGTGCTAGTTGTGGAGGTACTTGTAGTTGTTGTGCCACTTAAAACAGTTATGTTTTCATCGCCAATGACACCAGAGCCATTGCCAGAATCATCAAAGGCTCGGACTGCAAAATAGTAAGTTTTGTTACAGTCTGGGACAGAGTTCACCATTTCTACAGCTTGATTTGAACCTACAGATTTGCTGTCTACTTGTGAGCCTGAGTCTGCCGTAAAGCTGGTAATATCGGCTCTGTAAAGAACAACTTTGGTAGTTTTACCACCATCGTTGTCGGTTCTAAATTTAATAGTGTATTGGCAGGTGGCGGTTTTTTCTTTGCTGTAACTATTGGGTGTACCGGGAGTGGAATTGTTGAAGTCGACAGTTACGATATTGCTTTCGGTGGTTACGCTTGAAGAGACAGAAACTTTGAATTTGTATGTTCCGTTGGAACTTAACACCGTACTGTTTACCTGGCAGCTACCAGAGTTGCCACCCGGCTTAAGTACTTTGTCGGTATCATATTGAACAAAGTTAATATCTGTTGGAGATTGCTTGTAGCACTTGACTGTAACCGGGTTATTGTTTTGGTCTAGGGCAACAAAATTGATTTTAAACTCGTTTTGGTTGATAGGTGACTTTGGTGTCTCGATGCGAACCATAAGACTGTTTGCGGCTAAGGCAACCAAGGGAAACAATAATGAACCAACAGCTAAACTGAGTATTTTGAGTATTGTTTTATTCATGGTTTCTTTTGATTCCGTAATAGA
>CAZQDQ010000072.1:0-4138 GCA_964592455.1 uncultured Pseudomonadales bacterium | reverse complement strand
CAAAAATGCAACTAACCTAAGCGACGAAGAAGTGGAGAAAATGAAACAAGATGCCCAAAAATACGCAGAGGAAGACAAAAAGAAAAAAGAACTAGTCGATAAAAGAAACGAGGCGGATACTTTAATTATTCAAACTAGAAAAGTTTTAAAAGACGCTGGTGACAAATTCGGCGCCGACGCTAGCAAAGAAATTACTGACTCTCTAGATGAGCTAGAAAAAGAGGTCAAAAACGACTCGGCCACGGTCGAAAGTTTAGACACCAAACTCAAGTCTTCTACTGAGCTAGTCCAAAAACACGCCGAGGCTCTCTACAAAGCCGCTGCTGAGAAAGATAAGCCAGCAGGTGACCAAACCGAAGCACCAAAAGCAGACTCATCGGCCGAAGCCTCAGCGAAGGCTGAAGAGGGTGAGGTCGTAGAGTAAAACGCACCTTCGTCCATGAATTGCAATGTCTGTGGGCGAAAGTTAGTCACCTCGCTACACTTAATATAAATGATAAGTATCGATATTCCACACGACGAAGTTGAAAAATACTCCAAATTTGGCAGTAAAGATTTGGGTCTGGTAAAACCTGATGCCATTTTTCCAGAAAGCGATAAAAAAGAAATCCAAGTAAAGGATTATTCTCAGAAAATAAGGGAAAGATTTGGAAGGGAAATCCACAACAATAAAAATCTGGATGACTTTTGTGTACAAAGTGCCACAGATATATGGGAGGCATGCAATTTACTCAAAATCCCTCTACCTATTAGAACAAGATTACGCAACAAAAACAGGAGTACAACCAGTTCGATTGGCGATGCGACAGATGACTACGAAATCAGAGTTTCACTTGAAGAAGTTACAGATTGGCTTGACTCATATACAGTTTTCGACAAACTAAAGTCAAAAATGTTTTATTATCATGAATGTTATCATTTGTGGCAGCAAGTTCACTTTCCTAATTTGTATGTTAAGGGCAGTAGCAATAAAATAGAAACATCAGCTCTTATGTTTGAATTCAAAATGCTAAAAAACTTTCATCCAAGCACACCAAAAGAATTTCTAAGCAAGATTTTACTATTAGTTGAAACATTTGCTCAACTACAACACGAAAGAAAATTGAAAAAATAAAATATGGCCAACCGCGACTTTTACGATATTTTAGGTGTTAGCAAATCTGCTTCTGAAAGCGAGATCAAGTCAGCGTACCGAAAGCTGGCTCTCAAATGGCACCCAGATAGAAACAAAGAAAAGGATGCCACCGAAAAATTTAAAGAAGTCAACGAAGCTTATGAGGTTCTCTCAGACAAAAACAAAAGAGCCAAATATGACCAATTTGGCCACGCTGCTTTTGGCGGAGGCACTGGTTACAACCCCTTTGGTCAACAATCCGGCAACCCTTTTGCCAGTTATTACTCTTCTGGTGGCAATATTAATTTCGAAGATCTTTTTGGTGGTGCCGATGGTTTTTCTGACCCGTTTGATATTTTTAGTAGTTTTTTTGGCGGTCAAACTAGAGGTAGAACAGCCCGCACCCATTACTCTATAACCATAGATTTCTTCGAAGCAGTTCATGGTGCAGAAAAAACCATAGTTCACCAAGGCAAAGAGTACACAATTAAGATCCCTGCAGGAATTGACGAGGGTAATCGTATGCGCTTCGATCAGTTTGATATTAGTTTCAATATTCGTCCTCACAAACAATTTAAGCGTGAAGGGGTCAATGTAATTGTTAACCAGGACTTGGACTTTATTACTGCTATTCTCGGAGGCGAAGTCACTATTCCTACTCTAGATGGTGACCTCAAAATTCGTGTTAAACCAGGTACTCAGCCCGAAACAGTTCTCCGCTTATCTGGTAAAGGTATCAAAGCTTTAAACAGCACTCGCCGTGGTGACCTCTATATTCGCTTCATGGTCAAACTCCCCACCCGCCTCTCCTCCCACCAAAAATCCCTACTAAAAGAATTCCAAGATACATAATTTCTCCGTCATTGCGAGGCCGAGCTTTAGCCGACCGTGGCAATCCATCTCTCATTTTTCACACAAAAAAATCCCCGGACAAAGTTGTCCGAGGATTCATAGTTCTGAAGTAGTTAATCCACCTTGCCTTTATTAATAAGTGCCCAAACGATGGTGAACAACGATACACCGCCACAAACCGCGAGCATGCGAACAAACGCGGTCCAAAAACTGACGATTCCTAGCCCAGGGTAGAAAAGGCTGTTGGTCTGGACCTGCAATGCAACAATAGCGCTCAGTACCACAGAGCCGACGGTAAAAACGACTACCAAAGTTGGGAGAAGTTTCAAGAACTCGCTCATGCTCTTCTTGCCTTCTGCCTTACTTTTTCCTGTGAAGTATTCAGTGTATTGTTGACGGTTGACCCAAATCTGAACATGTGTTTCACCTACTGGTGTAACTCGAAAATCCAGATCCTTAAGCACAACCATAAAGGTGATCATTTCTTCTCTAGATTTTGCCAGACCTGCGCCGACAGGGGCACCAAATTCAAAGTTAAAGTGTGCCTCATCACCGGCCTTTAGAAGTATCTCTTCTGCAATCGGGTATTTCGTTCCGTGACTCCTTTTAAACTGCAAGATTTCTGAGGCATTTGCCTCAATTTGGTCCTAATTCTACCACACCAACCACAAAAGTCAACTACTATAGGATCAAGACTCCACCTTTGGCAATCTTTGCACATTTGCTATATAATCATCCCTAGGTTTGGGGTTTTAGTGTTTAAAGAGCGGCAGGGGTCGCTTTTTTTAATAAACAAACTCAAAACTACAAATATTAATATAAATAATTACCAAAAAGATCTACGATCTATGATCCACGATCAAACAAGCTAAACTATGGACTCAAATTCACTAAACGCCCGCACCGAATTTGCCGCTGCTATCAACCAAATTTGCGCCGAGCGCGGTATCCCAGTCGATACTGTTCTAACCGCCATCAATAACGCTCTTGTAGCCTCTTTTAAAAAGGACTACCCCGAGCAAGCTCTAAAGTTCGAGGAGGGTGAGCTTGTTATTAGTGCTGACATTGATTCCGAGAATGGTCAATTCAGGCTATTCGTAGGTAAGGAAGGTACCAACAAAAAGGAACTTAAAGAAATCACCCCTCCAGGTTTTGGCCGCATTGCTGCTCAGGCCGCCAAACAAGTTATCTTCCAAACCATCCGCGAAGCGGAGCGCGATGCCATTCTCTCCGAGTACTCTAACTTTATTGGTAAGGTGGTAACTGGCATGGTTCAGCGTATGGACGGCCGCAATGTTGTCGTTGATCTTGGTCGTGGTCAGGCCGTTATCCCCGTTAGCGAACAAGTTCCAGGTGAGTTCTACAGGCTCAACTCTCGTATCAGTGTTTACCTCAAAGAAATAATCGAAACTCCAAAAGGCAAACAAATTATCGGTTCTCGCTCCGACGAACGCCTTTTAGCTGGTCTCTTTGAGCGCGAAGTCCCAGAAGTCAGTGCTGGTAGTGTCGTTATCCGAGCTATTGCTCGCGAGGCTGGCTCTCGTTCCAAAGTAGCGGTTGAATCTACTCAGCCAGGTGTTGACCCAGTAGGCTCTTGTGTTGGTCAAAAAGGTGTTCGTGTCCAAGCTGTCATAAACGATTTAAACAACGAAAAAATAGACATTATTCAGTATGCAGATGACAAAGACAAATTTATCAAAGCAGCACTAGCTCCAGCCGATGGTTTAGATATATCCTTCCACAATGGCGAAACTGTTGTTACTGTTCCCAAGGATCAACTTTCCTTAGCTATTGGCCGCGGCGGTCAAAACGTAAAGCTTGCTGCCCGTCTAACTGGTAGTAAAATCAGAATTGTCTCCGACTCCGATGAGTCTAAAGAATCTTCAATTGTTACTAGTGGTGACGAAGAGTACCAAATTGATCAACTTGATCTCGACACCAAAACTAGAAATCTCTTAGTTGAGGCAGGCCTTACCAAAATAGAAGATCTTTCAGACGAAAAACTGGATGGAGTAAAAGGCATCGGCCCCAAAACTTTAGAAAAGATTAAAGTCCAGCTCGCCTCTTACAAAAACTAACTAAAAACTATGCCAGAAAATATTAGCGCCAGCCTGACCGCTGGGATGGTTAGGCCACCAGTGGTTACCATCCTCGGTCTCGTCGACCATGGCA
>CAZQDQ010000071.1:0-4344 GCA_964592455.1 uncultured Pseudomonadales bacterium | reverse complement strand
TTTGGAGTCACGAAAATCCAGGAGGAGATGAACTATACCAATTAGTCAATCTAATAGCTGGAGATATAGCCACGGCCAACGTAGGACGTATCCATGAGATCGAAGGGCCAACTGCTCATATACCAGATTTTTTCTCAGAACTGTACGGGCAAATACTGGGATGGTTAATATATGTTCGCGAAACAAACCCAGAAAAACTAAAAGAGTTTGTTACAAAATACGAAAGTCGCGCCGGAAAGAGATTCTGTGATATCGACATCTACCTGGACTCTTTCAAAAAGATATCCAGAAAGACGAAGTAGCTTGTTCAGTCTACCTAAGCTAGGGATATAATAATATCCATGCTAGACATAAACTATATTCGTCAAAATGCTGAAAAAGTTAAACTTTCAGCACAAAACAAACAGTTCAATTCCAAAATTATTGATGACGTTTTGGAGTTAGACAACAAAAGAAGATCGCTACTCCAACAAGTCGAAAACCTAAGACATCAAAGTAACGCCAATGTTGCTGGCACTAAAGGTAAACCAACTAACGAGCAAATTGCCAAAGGGAAAGAGATAAAACAAAAGCTTCAAGAGTTAGTGCCGCACCTTGCGGAAGTTGAGAAGAAATTTTTGGAACTTATGTACGAGGTTCCCAACCCAGCCGCAGACGACATCCCAGTCGGCAAAGACGAATCTGGAAATATAGAAATCAAAACATGGGGCGAAATTCCTAAGTTTAACTTTCCTGTTTTACCTCACGAAGTTCTCGCAGAAAATTTAGATTTATTAGACAACAAAAGGGCTGTCCGTATCGCTGGCAACAGAGCCTATTTTACTAAAAACGACTTGGTCCTTTTGGAATATGGTTTATTAATGTATGCTCTCAAAAAGATGATTAGTCAAGGTTATACTCCCATGACTGTCCCATGGATGGTAAACGATGAGGCTATGTGGGGTACAGGTTACTTTCCTTGGGGCAAAGAAGACCACTATCAAACCCAAGACGGTCAAAAACTCATCGGCACTGCCGAAGTTTCCTTAACTGCTTTTTATAAAGACGAAGTGCTAAATGAAAAAGATCTTCCAGTTCGTATGGTGGGTATTTCTCCTTGTTACAGGCGTGAAGTTGGCTCTTACGGCAAAGATACCAAGGGTATTTTTCGTGTTCATCAATTCAACAAAGTAGAGCAAGTTGTCTATACGGTAGCAAGCGAAGATGAAACCAGAAAAATGCACGATAAAATGCTTGCTGACACCGAAGAGTTGTTGCAGGAATTAAAGCTTCCTTACCATGTTCTCCTTATGTGTACTGGTGACATGGGAGCAGGTCAGCGCAAAAAATTCGATGTCGAAGTTTGGTTTCCCAGTCAAAACGCTTACCGCGAAACTCATTCAGATTCTTACTTTAATGACTTTCAAAGCAGAAGACTTAATATCCGATACAAAGCAAGTGACGGCAACTTAAAACATGTATACACTCTAAACAACACAGTTGTTGCCACTCCCAGGATCCTTGGTGCTATTTTGGAAAACTATCAACAGTCAGACGGCAGTGTAAGAGTTCCAGAAATTCTAGTTCCTTTTGTCGGCAAAGAGGTCATTACCCGTGCTTAAAAAAATACTTCTTACAACATTTGTCATTCTGTCTTTTGCAGGCGGAGTTTTCGCATTTTTGCTCTACAAAAATAACACTAGTGTCCAAAATCTTATCTCCCCAATTTTTCACAAAGATTTCACGGATAAAATAATCACAAAAATAGACAACGGTCTTAAACTAGATTTTAATAATGCTAAAGAGTTGCCGAGTCTGTCTACAGTACCAAGATACTTGGTCTATAACTCTCAAACTGGAAAAGTCTATTACTCAAAACAAAGCAATCAAAGAATTTCTCCTGCTTCGTTTACTAAACTTCTCTCTGCTCAAGTCGCTCTCGACTTTATTTCTGCAGACAAAACCATCGTTGTTCACTCAGAATCCCTTAACAAAGTTCCTACTGTTTTAGGCCTAAAGGCAGGTGAAGAGTTTCTTGTTTTTGATATTTTAAGAGGAGCTATAGCCACCAGTGGCAACGACGCTGCTCAGGTACTTGCGGATGAATCAGCTAGATCAATTAGTGCTACAAATCAAGAATTTTTGTATTATATGAACAAAAAAGCAGAACTTATAGGAATGGCGCATAGTCACTTTACTAATCCAGATGGCCTAGATGATCAAAATCAGTACTCAACTTTAGAAGACATTGCGAAACTGGTTAATAATGTTCAAAAAAATTATCCAGAAATTCTTAGAGCGGCCAAATCAGATATGGAAGATATCGCTACTGGTTCAGCAAATGGTTATTATTACTTGCCAAACTGGAACGGCTTGTTAAATGTCTATCCTGGAGTAGATGGTCTAAAAATTGCTTACACAGAAGAGGCGGGTTACAGTACTATTGTCACCTACAATGACCAAAAATTATCTCTTGTTGCCATTGTTTCAGGAACAGACTCTTACCTCGAACGAGACAGGGCTGCAGCCGACCTTCTTGACGCTGCTCTTATTGCCAACTCAATTTCTCCAAAGCGGGTTAGCACTTCTCAGTTAAACTTAAAATATAAGCAATGGGGAGATCTTGCTCGCAAGATACGCCAGGAGTTAAAAGACCAAGGCAAGTTGTAATGTTTAGAAAAATATTTTTTCCTCAAACCATTCATATTAAAGATAATCTTTTTAACAAGAACATTACTCTTATCAATCATTACCCAGAGCCAACTCTTATCGTCGATGGTCTAATAGAATCTGGTCGGCTTCTAAGGTTAATTTGGTATACCGGTATTAAAAAACTCATATCTAAAAACGAAAAAATCAAAACAATCTTAATTCTTGGTGTTGGTGGAGGGTCAAATGTCCGCCTGGTAAGCAAGTTGTACCCTAAAGCACAAATCACTGCTGTCGAGATCGATCCTCAAATGGTGGAAATTGCCAATAATTATTTTGGTTTAACCAAAATAAAAAATCTCGATCTAATTACTACCGACGCTGTTAAGTACGTAAATGACTTGTCCCGCGAAGCCTTGGCGAAGTGGGATCTAGTTTTAGTTGACTGTTTTGTTGGTAAAAATATCCCCACCAATGTTCAGGACTTAGGCTTCTTAAAAAAACTAAGCCAGCACAGTAGACACCTACTAATAAACCGCATTTGGTACAACGAACATCACTTCGAAACAGTTTTTTTCTTACGCAAAATGAATACTTACTTTACTTGCCTCAAGGTCCACACTCCAACCAACATCATTGTTAAACTAATTTAGTTATAATCAAACTCGCTATGTTTTCTTTTTTAGACCAATTTCTAAATCCCAATAAAGTCGAAGTCAGCAGACTCAGCAAGATTGTCGATGGTATCACTGCGCTAGAAAAAGAAATTGCCACTATGGCTGATGACGAATTTCCAGCCGAAATAGCTCAAATAAAAAAACAGCTCCAAGGTGAAAAAACCTTAGACGATGTTCTTCCAAAAGTTTTTGCTTTAACTAGAGAAGCTGCTAAAAGAGTTTTGGGAATGCGCCCTTACGATGTTCAACTCATTGCCAGTTTGGCTTTTCACAAAGGTATGATTGGAGAACAAAAAACTGGCGAAGGAAAAACTCTCTCAGCCGTATCCGCCATGGTTTTAAACGCGTTAGCTGGTCAAGGTGCTCACTTGGTTACAGTTAACGACTACTTAGCTCAACGTGACGCCGGTTGGATGGGTCCAATCTACCATTTTCTAGGTCTTACTGTTGGTTGTATCTACTCTGGTCAAGGAGATTTACCCGCTTCTGTTTACGATCCAAGCTACTCAGACTCGGCACACAAAGATCCTCGCCTTCAACATCTTCGGCCCACCACTAGAAAAGAAGCCTACAATTGTGACATTACCTACGGCACTAACAATGAATTTGGCTTCGATTATCTTCGCGACAACATGTCCAAAAGTCCAGAAAGTTTGGTTCAAAGAGGACATTTTTTTGCGGTTGTAGATGAGGTCGACTCTATTCTTATCGATGAGGCCAGAACTCCACTAATTATTTCTGCACCGGACACAGAAGCCACAGATCAATACCTAAAATTTTCAACTATCATAAATACTCTTTCCGGTGATACTGACTACGAAGTTGACGAAAAACAAAGAACTGCAAACCTCTCAGATCACGGTTTGCGAAAAATAGAAAAAATTCTAAATGTCGAAAACCTTTATCAGCAAGATTATCAAACCCTCCACCACTTAGAACAAGCACTTAAAGCCAGAACTTTGTTTAACAAAGATAGGGATTATGTTGTCAAGGATGACCAGGTTGTTATTGTTGACGACCATACTGGCCGTCTCATGCA
>CAZQDQ010000070.1:0-4367 GCA_964592455.1 uncultured Pseudomonadales bacterium | reverse complement strand
AAGCAGCCGAAAAGTTTACCCTAAATCGAAGAAAGAACAGCATGCTTTCAATCCTCTTTTATCCTTGGTTCGAAATAAAGGTTACTCATCTTTTCAATCGAACTGACTTCAAGCCAGTCCCTGGCGTAGATATTTGTCTGCTAAAAATTCTCAAAAGGCAAGACACTCTCATACCTACAGTTGACATCAATAAATATCGGGACTTTGTCGTTTACAAATTTACAAAATGTCGGGGCGTTGGCGATTGGCCGTTATCTAAGTGGCTAGATATATACTCAAAAGGTGTCCATTACCACAACTATTTTCTAAAGTGGAAGAAAGACCAAACCAAGCTTCAAAAAATCCACCGGACTAGAACAGATAGACAATGGAAATCTCCTTAGCAGTGCTGCTGGTTAAGTTAATTTAGTAATACTTGTTTATCTTTGTTATAATCGCGTCAAATGCCAGAAAAAGATAGGGTAGACTTTAGCAATCCAGAAGGCTCAGTCATTTCCACCGAAGTTCACACTGGTCCGATTACAGCTGGTGAGTGGGAAACAATTGACGGAGTCGAGGGTGTTAGGTTTAGAACTTGGAAATTTAAAGAAGTGTCTGAAGAGATTGTTGACGGAGCTTTAGTTGAAATTTAACCAGGCTATAGAACCCCAGTCCAATACGTGGAGTCAGACCACGTTTTTACCGAGAACTTTCAACATGGAAAATATCTAATCTTTCACATCACCCCAGAAGGATTATCAGTTTATAAATTCGATTCAGGAATTGAAGAAGTAAGTTTCTCTTTAGATGTGCATCAAGGCGATGTTATGTGCCTTTACGCGCTAAAGGAAAACCAGAACCCTTGCGAAGTAATCGAGTGTGAACAACCAGGTTTTATCTCTGCCAAACTAAACACGGTCCCTTATGGTACATACGATATTGGTAACACAAAAATTCCAGACGAATTTTGGCAAGCAATAACCATGCTAGATCAAAAAGAAGAAATTGACCTGCCAGTCGAAATTCTCGACCTTAGTGAAGAAATCTAGTAGATCTTTTGCTTTCCTTATTTTTTTATTTCAAAACCTTTTTTAACAAAGTGATAATTATCTATAAAGGTATTAGTTTTCTCTAAAACACCAGAGACGATAACATCATTCCCAAAAAATCCAGAAATGGTGTCACCCTCTTTGTTAAATAGTTTCTCTTCAATCATTATCTGGGCTTCGTCATAGCCGATGTAAATAGGCAGATACTTTTTACCTCCTATATAAACTGGGTTAAAACCCTCTGAAGGAATTTGCTTCTCTAGCTCTTTTGGCACAGCTCCTTCAATTAGGAAAAACAGCTTGGTCATACCGTCCGGTGTTGTAGTTTTAATCAGATTAACCGGAAGTTGCTGGTTCTGAACTTGTTCTGTCTTCTCCATTTTTTCCGAAGCCGCCATAGTTGAACTAAACTTGGCAAACTCCATAAACAAAACTGTAAATGCGATCATCATGACAATCGGAGCCACCATCGATAAGTAATTCTTTTTACCAGGTTTGTATTGTCGAAGTAGCAGTGAGTTTCCTACAACAGAAACAGAACTTAACGCCATTGCCAGTCCGGCAAGTTCCGGTTTCAGTACCAAGCCAACAAAACTAAAGACACGGGCTGCGATAGGAATACCAATCACGTTGTAAAAAAGTGCAAAAAACATATTTTGTCTTATCTTCGATACTGTACTCTTGGACAGTTCAAGCGCGTGGACAACATCCCGAAGGTCATTTTTAATAATCACAATACCTCCAGTTTCCATGGCTACGTCGGTTCCGCTTCCCATAGCCACACCAAGGTCAGCCTGAGCCAGAGCTGGTGCATCATTGATGCCGTCTCCAACCATAGCTACTTTCTTGCCACTATCCTGAAGCTTCCTAACTTCGTTGGCCTTATCTTGCGGCAACACTTCCGCAAGAACATAATCAATCCCCACTAAAGACGCAATAGCCTTAGCTGTACGAGTGTTATCCCCAGTAATCATCCAGACATCGATACCCATCTTCTTAAGGCGTTCTACAGCTTCACGGGAAGTATCCTTTAGCGTATCAGCCACAGCTACTATACCCTCTACTTGTTTTTTGGAAGCAAGAATCATCGCTGTCTTTCCCTGCTCTTCAAGACGAGCCAGTTTTCGTTCTATTCTGCTAATATCAAGGCCGAGTTTGTCTGCAATAAGTTTGCGGTTACCAAAATAGTATTCAGTTTTGTCTACTTTGCCTTTTACTCCATGGCCTGGAATAGCCGAAAAATCATCAACTTTCTGAAGTTTGAGACCTTCTTCCTGCGCATAAGTATAGATGGCCTCTGCCAGAGGGTGTTCAGATTGCTTCTCAAGACTCGCCGAAATCATCAGTACATCATCTTCATCAAGTGTTCCCAAGTCTTCCACGTCCGTTACTTCGGGTTTACCCTTGGTAATTGTTCCTGTTTTGTCGAAGACAATCGCATTTATTTTGCTCGCAGCTTCCAGAGGCTCTCCGCCTTTAACCAAAATACCATGTTCCGCTCCAACACCTGTACCAACCATAATGGCAGTAGGTGTAGCCAGTCCCAACGCGCATGGACAGGCTATAACAATGACGGCTGTAAACGCCATTAGAGCAAATGATAAAGAAGAACCCAAAAAGAAATACCAGACCACAAAAGTCAGAGCAGCGACAATAATAACAGCTGGAACAAAATAAGCCGAAATCCGGTCTGCTACAGCCTGAATTGGTGCTTTCGAGCCCTGAGCATCCTCAACCAAGCGGATGATTTGTGCCAAGGTTGTTTCACCGCCAATACGGGTCGCCTTGAACTCAAAACTTCCCACTTTATTTATCGTACCGCCAATCACAGTGTCATCAGTGTGTTTTTCTATCGGCAAACTTTCTCCTGTAATCATCGATTCGTCAACAGAAGAAGATCCTCTAATAATTACCCCATCTACCGGAACTTTTTCGCCTGGGCGTACCACTACCACATCATCTTTAACAACCTGGTCAACGGGTATATCAATTGTTTCTCCATCTCTAATCACTCTTGCTGTTTTTGCTTGCAGCCCCATCAGTTTTTTTATCGCCTCACTTGTTCTTCCTTTAGCTTTCGCTTCCAAAAACTTTCCCAAAACCACAAATGTAATCAAAAAAGCTGCTGTTTCAAAATATAGTTCGGGGATTTTTTCTCCCCCAACTCCAACCAGAGATCCGGTCTGGGCAATATAGCCAAAATAATTCACGACCGAGTAAAAATAAGCAACCGATGTGCCAATAGCTATCAGACTATCCATATTAAAAGTTTTCATCTTCAAGGCTGAGATCATCCCTTTATAGAAGCTCGACCCAATAATGAACTGCACCGGAGTCGATAGTATTAGTGACACAATACCGATGTAAGGCAGTAGTAGCGCTTTAAAGGGCAAGGTAAAAAAGTCCAAAAACATAAAATAAATCATTGGAGAGGACAAAACCAAGCCATAAATAAATTTTTTCCACTGGCTTTTTATCTCACCTCTTTGTCTCTCAGCTTGAGTCTCAGAATTTTCAGAATCTGCAGAAATAGCTTTATAACCAGCCTTTTCTACGCCTCCAATTAAGTCTTTTACACTAGCGATCGAACTATCAAATACAATCGAGGCTTTTTCCGCAGCAAAATTGACTCTGGCTTCTGTCACCCCAGAAACTTTCTTTAGTTGTCTCTCGATAATAGAGGCACATGACGAGCAATGCATACCAGAAATAACCAAATTAGCTCTTTCATTTTTTGCGTCAGAGTGAACCATTTGCTTGTTTGGTTCAGTCCTAATCTCTTGACTCATCTGATTACCTAGTCGGAGTACTCCCTTTATCGTCCAAAAACCATCTTTATCCTTTCCCACCTTGCCATCTATTTCCAGTTCCGATGGCAAAGTAGCTGTCTGGTGGTAAAGTAATTGGCTGGGTTGATTACTTATCACTCCATCGCCTTTAACAATAGCTCCCTGATACCCCGCCTTGCTTATCGCCTCCAGTATCTGTTTGTCAGTTGTTTTTTTGCTCGTAACTGTCAGTGACCCACTACCAGTCTTGTGATCGATTTTGACCTCCTCCACGCTTGCCAGTTCCAATAGCTCATCCTTAATTAACAGCTCGCAAGACGAGCAGTGCATGCCTGAAATTTGAAGTTCTATTTTTCTGTCCATTTTGTTTATTTATTTAATAAGTTTGTAAGGTGTGTCACTTAGCACCTCGTTAATTTGTAAAGCCGTCAGCTCCTTAGTAGAGTCCACCACTGCCTCACCAGTGTTAACTGTTACTTCGACTCTAGTCACACCAGGTAGGGAGGAAATTCTTTTTTCTGAAATTTTTTTACAGGCCCCGCATGTTAAG
>CAZQDQ010000069.1:0-4582 GCA_964592455.1 uncultured Pseudomonadales bacterium | reverse complement strand
GTCGGGCAAGTTGTGCCATATTTATCACACTGCTCATTCGATTAAAAACTCTCATAGGCCACGGAATCCTTTCGATGTTGTTATAGAAAACAATTGCTCCTTGCCAAATTTTTCTATATCTGTGTGGGTCATCTAAAAACATATATGTCAGTGCTGCGAGGTGGTTTGGGTGTAGAGCTACATCACAATCAACAGAGGATATTGTCATCATTTCAATTTCCCAGTCCTTGTGTTTCCTTAATTCTTCTCTAAACTGTTTTCCAGCCCAGGCAGCATTACTTGATTTGCCTATCACTTCCCCTTCTAAGTTGGTTGGATGATAGTAAAAAAACAAACCTGCAAAACTATTACTAAAACGTTTTTTTATCTGTTGAACTCTGCTCTCATTTATGTCTTTTCCGGCTCTTTCTTCCATAGCAATAACTGGAATTATTTGGTCGTGTCCAATAGTTTGTGATTCTAGGGCTTCTAACGTTCGTACTAGTATGTCCCCTGGCTCTTTATATGTTGGCAGTACAATAACATGTTTAAGTTTTTTCCAATCAGAAAAACCGGCTACATCACCCATCCAATCATATTTTTCCCATGCCTGAATTCGGTAGTAAGAAGTTAAGGCTGCCCAAGCCAAAGTAGTCGACCTGTATAACCAGTAAACATTAAATGTAATAATAAAGTAAGCTACGCCAACCGGCCAAAAAATCGATCCCCAAACAGGAAAAAGTATAAAAGTCCAGCTTACAAAACCTGGAAGTATCTCCAGTGCTCGTTGGGATCTTTTTGGATATTTAGTGATTAATTTTCTAAGCCAAAAAAGCATATCGTGTTTTTATGTGTAGCTAAAGCAAGCTCCTCCATCTCTATTTTAAGCTCTTTAGCAATAAATTGCGCAGTATAAACTAAGTTTGCTGGCTCATTTTGAGTTCCTCTCCTTGGTTCTGGGGACAGATATGGCGAGTCTGTTTCTAAAAGCAACCTGTCAATCGGCACGGTTTTTATCATTTCCCTTAGATTCCTTGCCGATTTAAAGGTCACATTTCCTCCAAAACTAACCACGTGATTCCCTTCGACAATTTTTTTGAGTAATTTCTCACTCTCACCAAAACAATGAAAATGAGCTTTGAATTTATCCTTGTAAATGTCTATAATTTGCAGCATCTCTTCTTCTGCACTTCTTACATGGATAACTAAAGGTTTGTTTATCTCGATAGCAAGCTCTATTTGCTTGCAAAGCATGCTAGTTTGGATACCCTTTGTCTTTTTTTCTTTGTCGTAGTAAAAGTCTAAGCCCACTTCGCCAATCGCTACACATTTTGGTGTTTGTAATATTAGCTCTTTAAGGTCAAAAATATCCTCTTCTCTCAATAAATCCTCTGGATGCCAGCCAAAAGCCACATAAACATCCGGGTATTTTTGTTTTAGTGACACCAGCTTAGGCCAGTCGTTTCTGCCACCAGCCATCGTTATAAACCTTTCTACTCCAGCAAGTTTTGCCCTTTTGATCACTTCATCCACCACAGGTAAGACTTTCTGATCAATCAAATGGCAATGACTATCAATTAACTTCATTTCAATCTTGCAAATAAGTGTTCTGATCTAGCAATTCTCTGGCCATTATATTGATCCTGAATTTTTTTAGAAGTTTCCGGCATAAAAATTTCTAAGTCCACTGCCACTTGCCTAATTGTATCCACCAGCTCTCCTAAAACTCTTTCTTGCTCTATGCCTTGCAATTCCCACACTTTTTTCTCGTTGATTATTGTGTCAGCAGCCTTAATTTTTTTCCAAACAATCTCCATTGCCAAAGAAAAACTATAATTCTCAACTGCCTTTATTACTTCACTATCAATTTTTTTTACTTTTACGTCAAATTTGTGCCCCGCGTTTTCTGCCATCGCTGCTACTCTGGCTGTTAAATTACCAAGACCATTTACTAGTCCCGCAGTATAAATTTCTTTAAACCTCTCCTCGGTTGCATCTCCGTCTTCGAAACTTGACAGTGAAGATAGTAGAAAATATCGAACAGCATCCGTTCCATACTTTTTTATCCATAACAATGGATCAATCACATTACCTAAACTTTTACTCATTTTCACCCCATCACTTAAGATAAAGCCGTTAACATAGATCTTCTTACTGTTTGGCAACCCAGCCGACATTAACATTGCTTGCCACATAGCCGACTGTTGCCTCAAATTATCTTTTCCACAAACCTGTACCCCAGGCCACCACTCCTTAAATTCCTGATTATCTGGCCAACCTAAGACCGAAACGTAGTTTACTAAAGCATCAAACCAGACGTACATTATATGTTCTGGGTCATTTGGTACTTCCACCCCCCAAGGCATTTTTGACTTTAACCTCGATATTGAAAAGTCGTTTAAACCACTTTCAACAAAATTGGTTATTTCTTTCATCCTAAAATCTGGTAATACAAAATCGGAGTTTCTCTTGTAAAAATCTAGCAGTTTTTCTTGGTACTTAGTAAATCTAAAAAAATAGTTTTCTTCCTCACGAACTTCTAAGCTTAAGTTTGGGTGGTCTGGACATTTACCATCTACCAGGTCAGAGTCAGTTTTTTCTAGTTCACATCCAACACAGTATTTGACTTGGTAATTTTTTTTATAAATGTCACCTTTTTCAAAACACTTCATCCAAAACGCTTGAGCTGCTTTTATATGTTTCTCATCGGTTGTCCTTATAAAAGTGTCGTAAGACAAATTTAAGACCTCTTTTAAACTCATAAATTTTTCGGCATATCTATCACAGTACTTCTGTGGCGAAACTCCTTCCTCTACTGCCTTTTGGTATATTTTTTGACCATGCTCATCTGTCCCCGTGTTAAACCAAACTTTTTTACTACTCACCCTCTGTGCTCTAGCTAAAACATCTGCCCTCACAATTTCCATCGCAAAGCCAATATGAGGGTCAGAGTTTACATAAGGGAGGGTGGTAGTTATGTAGAACTTATCCATGCCTCTATTTTAACTTATACTCTATCCAAACAATCTCTTAAATTTCTTAGACAGCTTATCTGCCCACTCCGATGCCCACTCATCTGCTTTTATCATCTTGATTATCTCTTGCCACCCTTCATTACCCAACTTTTCTGCTACCGAAGCGATGGTTGCCGAACTTACTTTAATGTTGTTCTTAATATCCTCATAGCTTCGACTTTTGTCTAAATATATAGCAATTCCCAGACGTTTCAACATTGCCACTCTTTCGGTCTCTGTGAGCACTTCGGTTATTATCCGTTCAATTTTTTCTGGTTCATCGGTTTCCGCGAGCACTCCCCACATCATCTTTTCTAGTTGTTTTTCAACTGTCTTGTTCAATTTGTTTTGCGAAAGTTGCATTTTTTTCTTGTTTAGTGATTTGAACTGCTAAGTAATACTCTATCACGATTAGTATTCCTAGTACTAAAACACCATTTAGTAAACTCCCTAGACCCTGTATTCGAAGATATATAAAAAAGCAAATTCCAAACGACCATCTTAAAGCTCGCCTTGCTGACAAAAACAGAATAGAAAGTAAAAAAAACAAGCCTCCAAACAGTAAAAAAAGCATTGGAAAGTAGGTATTTGGAAAAATCACGTCTTTCAACTTTTCTGGATCTACTTTAAAAACTACCCAAGTAATCGTAAGCCAGTTTGCTACAAGCATTGCAACCAGCAGTCCATACCTCTTCTTTTGAAAATTTCCTCTATTCATCGTCTAATTTATTTAAACACACTATAATAAAGTTATGTCTTCTGACACCTTAATCATTCTTATCTTTCTTGGGGTTTGCTTTTTAATTCTCTATCTTATCCTTAAACAAAAATTAGACCAGCCAAAGACAGACCCTCTTCTTGCTCAGTGGCTTAAATCCCTCCAACAATCATATGACTCAAACAATAAAAGTACTACCCAGTCTCTTCAATCCAATTATCGAGAGCTTTTTGCCAGACTTGAACAGGCTACCAACATGATGAACGACTTAAAAAGGGAAGCTGGCGCCTTTGGTGAAGTTAGCAGGTCAATGAAAGACTTACACGAATACTTAAAATCCCCTAAACTTAGAGGTAACATTGGTGAACAAGTTCTCTACGACCTGGTAGCTCAAATGTTTCCCAAGAATGGCTATGTAAAACAACACCACTTTTTAAGTGGAGCTATAGTTGACTTGGTTATTAAAACTCAAGGGGGTCAACTACCTATAGACTCCAAATTTCCCATGGAGAACTTTCAAAAAATCTTCAGTTCGGAAACCAATGCTGAAAAAGTCGCTTACAAGTCCCAATTTATCAGGGATGTTAAAAAACATTTAAGAGACATTGGTAGTAAATATATTCTGCCTCAAGAAGGTACTCTTGATTTTGCCCTAATGTATTTACCTTCTGAAACTATTTATTATGAAGTTGTTACAAACTCCGAAATTATGGACCTAAGTAAAGACCTCCGCGTGTATCCAGTCTCTCCCACCACACTCTACGCCTCACTCCAAACAAACCTAATATATTTAGAAAGTCAATATATAGCTGGTAAAACTGCTGACGTCTTATCTCTATGAAAGGCTCTCCAAATAGACTACGACAACTTA
>CAZQDQ010000068.1:0-4647 GCA_964592455.1 uncultured Pseudomonadales bacterium | reverse complement strand
CTTACAAAGAGTCCAGCAATACTTTTGTTTGTGGCGTACGGTATCTATTTTCTTTTGGAATCAGTTAAAAATAGAAAAATTGAATGGAAGTACTATCCAATTTTGTTAATGCCTTTAGCAATACCTGATTTGTTTTTTTTGTACAAAATGAGGACTGGTGACTTTTTTGCCTACTTTAACAGTGGAGATAACTTTCACTTGTTTCTCCCACCATTTAGTATCTTTGCCCCGTCAGGACAGGTTTGGGTTGGTAACTTTTGGCTGGAAGACATTATCTGGACTTGGTTGGTTTTTGGTCTAGGGATTTTGGCTTTAAAGAAAAAGGGGTTAAAGATTGAGCAGATATTTGCAGGAATATTTTTTGTCTCCACCCTTTTCGTAGCGCATAGGGATGTAAGTAGATACATAATTCCCGTCGCCCCATTCGTTTTGATAGGACTAGATAAATATGTGCAAAGACGTGAATTTAAAATAATGCTTGCAGTACTAATGCTACCAATTTTGCTTTACTCTTGGAACTTTTTGCTACATAACACCAGTCCTATTGCCGACTGGGAACCATACCTATAAAGAACTCTAGGGTTCTTGATCCCTAGAGTTCTTACTTTGTTTTCTTCCAAATTACCTTATTGTAGACAAACCAGTTTAGAGGTACTGTGATGAAAGCCACTCCTATAATAAGAAACAAGGTTCTATATTGGTCACCCAAATAGTGAGTACCAGTACCAATGACTAGACTGGGCAGTGCGATACCAGAGACGACAGAGCTGACGTTAAAGGCTGCAAAGCGTCTAAGAAGTTTTTTGCCAAAATATAGTTTTTCGTTTTTGAAAGTCCAAAGATTGTTGAGAGTGAAGTTGTTAATAATAGAAAACTCAGCCGCCATAGCGTTTGCCAATGTATTTCTTGGGCCGACGGAATCAATAACCTTGGAGAGCTGACTAGCAAAAAAGTCTAAGCCAACTTTATTAATGACAAAACCTAGTAATCCTATGGTGCCAAATTTAATAAATTTTTTGGTAGATATGTCATTTAGACGTAAAAGAATAGCAACTCTAAAGATTTCCTTGGCAGTTTGAGGCTCAATTTTTGACTCACCAGTTTCCCTTAGACCAAATTTTAGTGGTATCTCTTTTATTTTTGCCCCCAGCTTTATCATTTTGTAAAGAAACTCTAGCTTGTAGCCGAAACTTTTTGTGTAAAGCTTGTCCATATCCATAGTATCGACAAATCCCTTGACGCGACTGGCCTTGAACCCAGTAGTAGGATCGGTAACTCTAAAAAAGTTTTTGGTTGGAAAAAACATAATAAAGCGAGCAACAAAGCCACCGACCTCGCTAAAAAAAAGCCGTTTAAAACCCCAACCCTTGGGATTACTTCCCCCTTTTATTTTGCGAGAACCCAAGACATAGTCTGCTCCTTTTTCAATTTCTTTTAGCATTATGGGGATGTCTTTGGGGGGGTGTTGAAAGTCACTGTCGAACTCTATAAGAACGTCAGCATTCTTTGATGGCATGCTTGAAGGCTTTGACATAGGCTGCCCCAATACCCTCTTTTTTTGTTTCAACAAGTAGCTTGAGGTTTTGGTATTGTTTTTGTTTTTTACGAATAATGTCAGCTGTGCCATCTGGTGAGTTTCCATCGGCATAAAATAGAATCATGTTCCAACTTTTGATAGCGGGAAAGGTTTTTTTGAAGAGATAGTCGATCATTTTAGCGGTATGACCAACTTCGTTGTACGTGGGAATGACGACCACAGCTGTGGGTTTTTGAGACATGGGGTTATTATAGAGCTCAGGAACTCAAGAACTCAAGATCTCGAGAACTCAAGGAATGATAAGTTTGGGGTAAAATAAGCTCATGAAGATAGACATATTGACCATATTTCCAAAGATGTTTGAAGGGGTTTTCGGCTCATCTATTATAGGTAGAGCTGTTGGAAGTGGAGTGGTAGATATTAAGGTTCATGACTTAAGTGACTGGAGTACAGATAACTACAAAAGTGTGGATGGCCGCCCTTTTGGAGGTGGTGCTGGGATGGTGATGAGAGTAGATGTGGTGGAGAAAGCAGTTCAAGAACTCAAGAACTCAAGAAATCAAGAAATCAAGACAAAAGTGTTGCTTTTGGATACTAAAGGGGAAATGTACAAGCAGGAGACAGCAAAAAGATTGGCGATGGCCGAGCACCTGATTTTAATTGCTCCCCATTTTGAGGGGATTGATCACCGTGTACATGAACACATTGCAGATGAAGTTGTCTGCATTGGGCCATATGTGTTGAGCGGTGGAGAGCTACCCGCCATGGTACTGGTAGACAGTGTAGTAAGACTAATACCTGGAGTTTTGGGCAACGAAGAATCTTTGACTGAAGAGTCTTTCAATGATGGCGAGACAAGAGAGTATCCTCAATATACGAGACCAGCAGAATACAAGGACTGGAAAGTACCGGAGGTTTTGCTTTCTGGAAACCACAGGGAGATTGAGAAGTGGAGAAAGTTGGATCGTAGATGATAGGTTGTAGATTTTAGTGTTGCTCGCGGTATATAGCTACAGCTTCTTCAAAACTTACCTTTTTAGTCTTAGCAATTAGAACAATTTCGTTAACAACTGAAGGATCTGGATCGCCATTTCTTTGGAGCATTTTTCTGATTACTTCTGCTGCTTTTTGGTAGTCAGAATTCCCAGCAGCAGTAACAATACCAGGATCAATTTCTACTCTAATTCCTGGTTTTAAAAATGAGATTGTACGTCTTACTTCTGACATTAATCTTTGATTTGGCCGAAGGGGATGAGGTAAATTAGTGTTTCCTCTTCTGGCAGATTTATAATATTCTCAATTATACTATCGTCGAAATTACTTAAAGCAACTAAACCCAACTTTAGTGACTCTGCCTGTAAGTAAAGGTTTTGAGCGGCGTGGCCCGCCTCGAGGTAAACTTCTTTGTCGTGGGCTATACCCCCATAAGCAGCAGCCATTTTAGCCATATTACCAGTGACCAAAATTACACCGGCAGGGTTTCTCATGGAGTTTTGATTTAGACTATTGTAAAGAGCACTTTGATACTGACCTTCGGTTATTGGCTTCAAGGCATGAATTGGTTCTCTTTCACCAGGAATATATTGATATAGTCCAGAATTTATGCCCTCTATATTGTTTGCGATTAGAAAAATAGATAGTGGGTATGTAGACTTGGAAGATGGCGTGGTTCTATCTCCCCAGTCGACATTTACTCCTTGTGCTGACCATAATAACTGAGAGACATCCTTTAGACTAACTAAATCATTCGAGTACGATCTTTTTGGTCTGATACTTTTCAGTGTGGCTTCTACAGAAACAGAGCTGCGGTATGCTGGATCTGGAAGCTTAATAAAGTTAGCGTCTTGAACTATCACAGACTCATTTTTTGGAGTATTCTGTGTTTGTTGGTTATTCTTTTTAAGAATAATGGATACTACGAGGGCTGTAAAGAAAATGGCCAAACTTATCAATGGTAGTAGCCAATTTATTTTGACACTTGGTTTTGTTTTGTTTTTACTGGAGTGCTTTTTGCCCATCGAAGTTAGTTTAGAGAAAACTGCTTACTTTGGCGGCTTGTCTGATATTTGTAAAAATTTCTTGTGATTTTTGGTATAGTTCCTGCTGATATAGACTATCTCTAATTGCGCCCTTTACTTCATCAAATTTTTTACCGGCGTAGATTGTCTTATTGTCTTCAAAATATTTTTTTACCGCTTCTTCTGTTATTTCAATTTTGGAGCTCTTTTCGACTAATTTTTTGAAGCCGAGATTTTTTTTGATGGATTCTTTGGCTTTATCTAAGGTAAGACCATATTGCTCTAAGGCTGATTTGAAGTTCTCCTCGCTCCCATATTCTTTGGTAATTTTATCGATCTCAGCCTTTACTTCTTCGTCAGTTACGGTAATTGCTTGTTTTTTTATTTCTTGTGCCAGTAGACGCTCGTTTACGAGATCTTCAAAAGTTTGTTTGCCATATTTTTCGACCATGGCGCGGTTTAGTTCAAATCTGGAGATGGGCATGTTGTTTACGCTACCAGCAATAAACAGGGATCGGTATTTACTTGCAAGAAGATAACTTAGAACACCTAATGTGATTACGAGTATTAACTTATACAGAAAAGATAGGTTTTTTGGTTGATTAGCAACGGTTGTTTGTAAACTTTCTTTTTTTGTATCTGGGTGGTTTGCTGACTTAACAGTTTTTTTGGTTTTCATAACTGGTTTTAATCTTGTTAGTTGGTATTTAATATGTTATCACAACTTAGTTAAAAAACTTCTGGTTTGAGGTCAATTGTATTACTAATATCGGGTATGACAGGATCTGGGAGGTCTGTACTAAAGAAAAAAATTTCTTCTTTTAGTTTACCGTAAGGTGAGCTGACCGGGGCTGCTGTTGGTTCTGTTCTAATCTCCAAGTTAGGTGGTGTGAAGCCAAAGTTTTCAGCTTTACGAGATAGACCTTTGCCGATAAGAATAAAAACTAGGAAAAAAAGGAATAAACCAAACAACATAAAAACTGTTTTTAGCTTCTTGATTTTTTCTAGATATGGCTTAAACAGAACCCCACTCTTGAAATCTTCGATCATTTTAAGAGCTAATTTGTAGGCTGATGAAATGATGGTACCACC
>CAZQDQ010000067.1:0-4837 GCA_964592455.1 uncultured Pseudomonadales bacterium | reverse complement strand
AGTTTGTCTCGCCTTTGGCAAAGAACAAACCAGAAAATCCTGAGCTAACTGAGCGATTCCAGCCAATTATTGGTGGGTCGGAGCTGGGGAACGGCTATTCGGAGCTAAATGACCCGGAAGAGCAACTGGAGAGGTTCAAGGAACAGCAAGCGGCAAGGGAGGCAGGGGATGAGGAAGCTCAAATGATGGATTTGGACTTTGTAGAGATGCTTAAGTATGGTATGCCACCAACATCTGGTTACGGCTTTTCGGAGCGTCTTTTTTGGTTTATGGAAAATGTCTCTGGCCGTGAGGGAACATTATTTCCACCGCTTCGGGTAAAGAAGTAGAATTTTTGATAAAAAAACCCTGCTTCTGTGTTTAGAGCACAGTAGCAGGGGACTTATTTTGATGAAGCCAGAGGCCTTTCCAAAAACCTGAACTTAGGGAGACTGGCTTAAACAGCTCCGTTCGTTTCGCGGCAGTGGTGTTAAGCATCGGATACTCCCGATCGACCACTTTTGTAGCCTCATTAGCTACTTTGGCTGGCTTCATCAGCACGACCCAACTCAGGGCTTACCCCAAGCAATTAAGGTCGAGATGGGTGTATTTTATAGGTTGTAGATTGTTTTTGTCAAGATTTGTGTTACAGAAAACCTTCCGTAATAACGGAAGTCTCCCCCCTGCCTGCTGGTAGACAGGCTTGACGGGGGAGGTTTTAATTGGACTATTCGAGTTAGGACTTTTAGGATTTTTTGACTGAAATCTTTTTTGGTTGTGCTTCTGCCAGCTTTTTGAAGGTGACTTTCATAACACCGTTTTTGTATTGGGCATCTGGCTCGCTTTTTTCATCAATATCACCAGGAACGGCTAGACGATAACTAAACGATGAACTAGCCATGCGATAGTATTTTTTCTTTTTGTTTTCCTCCTCCTCTTTTTTGTCACCTCTAAGCCAGAGCTGTCCTTTGTGATAGGTGACTTCGATATCATCGGCATCGAGACCAGGCATGTTGGCTTCAATGTAGACATTTTTGTCGTCTTCGGAGACGGAAATGTCCGAGCCGGTAACAGTAGGAGCAAAGAAATCATCGTCACTTAAAAGGGACTTAGGAAAAGATAGAAAAGATTTTGGGACTATATCAAATGACATATTTTTTTATATGTAATTAATAAATAGTAATTGATAATACATTTGGTTAACCATTATCAGTCTATTACATAGAGTGCTAACTTGTCAAGAGGTGTGTTACAATATTTATAGTTGAATTGTTTTGGTGATCCGACTACCAATCGGGGAGAGACAAGGGAGAAGCCCTAATAGCTTTAAAATGAGCGACCAGACTGGTAAACAAGATGGAACCCCCCGCCCTAAAGACGAGGTCTTGTAAAGAAGGGTCGTTTTTTGTATGCGTAATATTGCCACAAAAAACATAAGTTATGCAAATTTTTAAATTACTAAAAATATAATTACAAATATGGATAAACAACAAAACCAAAACGAGGAGCAATTAGATCCAAGGGACCATAGGGTGTTGGGGAGAGAGTTAGACTTGTTTACTTTTTCGGATACGGTTGGTAAGGGTTTGCCGTTGTGGACTTCCCGAGGAGCGACGTTTCGCCGTGAACTAGAAAGATTTGTGGTGGATACAGAACTTGCTTGGGGATACAACCATGTTTGCACACCTGACATTGCCAAGATAGACCTTTATAAAAAATCTGGTCACTACCCTTACTACAAAGACACTATGTATGCTCCGATAGATGTTGACGGGGAAGAGTTTATGCTTAGACCAATGACTTGTCCTCATCACTTTGAACTCTACTTAAGTAAGCCAAGAAGTTACAGGGATCTTCCAATGAGAATTGCGGAAATGGCCAAACTATATCGATATGAATTGTCTGGAGTGTTGTCTGGACTTACTAGGGTTCGCTCTTTTTGTTTGGCTGATGCGCACATAATTTGCGCCGATGAGATGCAAGCAAAAAAGGAAATTGCCAGTGCTTTGGACCTTATTGACCATATGGCATCGGTTTTTGGTTTGGAGAAAGGGACAAATTACAAATACAGATTATCGCTTGGCGATAGAGAAAACAAGGAAAAGTATTTTGATGATCCAAAATCTTGGGAAGAATCGGAAGAAATACTAAGAAGTGTATTAAAAGAGAGAAACGATAACTTCGTGGAAGCAAAGGATGAGGCGGCTTTTTACGGACCAAAGATTGATGTGCAAATGACCAAATCTAATGGAGTAGAGGAGACGGCATTTACGGTGCAGTATGATTTTGTGATGCCTGGTAGGTTTGATCTTAAATTTGTTGATAATAATGGTGAAGAGAAGAAGCCTTTGGTGGTTCACAGATCCAGTATTGGTGCTATTGAGAGAATTGCGGCCTTTCTTCTGGAGCATTTTGATGGAGCTTTGCCCTTGTGGCTTTCGCCTGTGCAAGTAAAGGTGCTACCAATTTCAGAAAAAGTAACTGATTATGCAAAATCGATTGAAGAAGAGCTCAAAAAGATGGGAATCAGAGTTGAAGTTGACATTGATGCAGAGTCTTTGGGTAAAAAGATTCGCACCGCAGAGGCCATGAAGATACCTTACATGATAATTGTGGGGGAGAAAGAAGCTGAAAATAAAACTGTTTCTTTACGTGCTCGTGGACAAAAAGATTTGGGCTCTATGAGTTTGGCGGAAGCAATTGTTAGAATTAGTACAGAGATTAAAGAAAAAACTTTGTAGAATACAGGTATGGAAGAGAGTAGAAAGAAAGAGTTAATTGATTCCCTTGTTAATAGAGGGGTGGAGAACATTATCCCTGGTAGGAGCAAGCTTTTGGAGCTTCTTAATTCTGGGAAAGTTTTAAATGTTTATATGGGCATCGACCCGACGGCTACTAGGATTCACTTGGGTCATGCTTTTGGTTTGCGCAAGTTGCAAATTATGGCTAACTTGGGGCACAAAGTAACCTTTTTGATAGGCGACTTTACAGCTAAAATTGGTGATACTTCGGACAAAGAAACTGAGAGACCCGTGCTTTCGGATGAGGAAATAAGAGCTAATTTTGAAACATATAAGCGACAGGCAGAAAAATTTTTGGACTTTTCTGTTGTGGATGTGGTTCATAACAGTGAGTGGCTTTCTAAGCTTAACTTTGGAGATATATTGAGCATTGCTAAGAATTTTTCATTAAATGACTTTATTAGTAGAGAGTTGATAAAAAAGAGGCTCAATAAGGGAGAGAGAGTGAGTTTGCCGGAAACAATTTACCCACTCATGCAAGGTTTTGACAGTTATCACCTGGACACTGACATTCAGTTTGGGGGGACTGACCAGACTTTTAATATGCAGGCGGGTAGGACGTTGCAGAAGGCTTTGCGAAATAAGGATACGGTTGTAGTGGCCAATGGATTTTTACCAGGGACAGATGGTAGAAAAATGAGTAAGAGTTGGGGAAATGCGGTTTGGATAGAAGATAGCCCTGAAGATGTTTATGGAAAAATTATGTCAATTGCTGATGAGGTGATTGTGACGTACTTTGAGATGGGGACAAATGTAGAACTTTCGGTGATTGAGGAGGTTAGAGAAAGACTTTCACAAAAAGAGAATCCCATGATTTTAAAAAAAGAACTGGCCCGGGCAGTAGTTGGAGAGTTGCATGGCTTTATGGCCATAAAACAAGCTGAAGACCATTTTCAAAAGACTGTAGTAGAGAAAACAGCAGCAGAAGAGACAAAAGAGGTGAAAGTTGAGTTTCCGTTGGCGGTCATGGGTGGTGAGAATAGCTTGATGGCGGTTTTGTTGGACAATCGATTGGTGAGTAGTAATTCTGAATTTAAGATCTTGCTTTCTGAGGGGGCGATTTACTTGGATGAGGTGCGGTTAGTCAGAGAACAAACGATATTAGGTCCTGGAACTGTGAGAGTAGGAAAACGCAAATATTTAAAACTTGTTTGACATTTTGAGAAAATAGGTTTTATAATCTCGTAAGGTTTATGGAAATTAGAAATAACACGAAACATATTTGGACCCTTCGCTTTATGGTCTATGGAGGCCTTTCTCGTGTTGGAGCTAATTTTTAAGAATCTTTTAAAAAACTCCCCGAGAAAGCCAAAAAAGCCTTCTCGGGGAGTTTTTTTATATAAAAAAATGAGTGCAACAAAAGTAGAAAACGCGATAATGTTTCAGCATTTGGTAAAGAAAGACTTTGCCAATCCTTTGCTGCGTTATAGGGAAGCAATGGGAACGATGTTAGCCGGACTAGTGAGTATGACAAACCAAAAAATGGTTTTAACAGTTGATGAGCTGATGTTGGAAAAGGTCCCCGGTATGACTTTAACTCATTTGAGGGAGCAAATGAGCGAAGATTTGAAAAGCCAAATTATGGGGAAGTTGGCGAATAAGTTATTTTTGATTAAACAAGAGTTTGAAGCAAAGAAGGAAATAATAGAGGAGGCCTTTGAATGCATCGGTTATAATGCGTGCCTTACAAGAAACAAAGCGACGATATTAGAAATTGGTGGTGAAGATTTAATGACAGAACTAAGAAGTGTACCAGAAGAGAAAATGACAATTTGTCATGGAGACTTGAACTTATCTAACCTGATGTTAGTGGGGAGCGATTTGATTTTCATAGACTTTGAACATGTGACTGTAGCTCCAATTGCTTATGAATTTGGTTCGGCGAGACTTTTTGCAGACGAGAAGTCGATATCATCAGGTAAAATGTTGTTCTACCTTGGAGAAATGGGGATTTTTATCTCTGAAAATGATTTATTGCTTGGAACCAAACTATTCTTAGCAGACCAGATGACTAAAGCTGATTATGAGCGAAGGAAATTATTAATAAAAATTGCCAG
>CAZQDQ010000066.1:0-4846 GCA_964592455.1 uncultured Pseudomonadales bacterium | reverse complement strand
TGGCAAACGATATTCAAAAAAATATTGGAGAAAACGCGCATGTCAAAATGAGAAGGTCAAGAATTGAGACCGCCATTCATATAGTGCTCAAAGGAAAACCAGAAGAGACCGACCTGCAAGTTCAAAAGATTCACTTGCTACTTAGTTCGGCGAACAATAGTGCCCCTGAAACAGCCCAAGCCAATCAAGAACAAGGAAGTGAACCTCCAAAAACACAAGATGAAGACGGATACCAAGAAGATTCGTTCACACAACAAGCCTACAGAAACCCATTTGCCCCGTTCAGTGACCAATAATTAAAAATCTTTCTTAATAGGGCCAGCAACGCTAACTGGCCAGTATCTAAAAAATACTCTGCCTGTTATATTGTGATTTGGAACAGGACCCCAATCTCTACTATCAGAAGAGTGATCTCTATTATCTCCAAAAGCCATTACTTCCCCATCTTGAACAGTATATTCCTCGCCCTCCTGTAAAAACTCACCTGGTGAAGTTTCGTATGAGTCTGGCAAGTACGGCTCGCTAAGCATTTTTCCATCCACAAATACTTTGCCATTCGCGACTTTTACTGTTTGGCCAGGAGTCGCAATTACTCTTTTTATAAAATCAAAGCTTTCATTCATTGGTGCCTTAAAAACAATAACATCACCATACTCTGGTAATCTTCTCCTATATGTCACTTTATCTGTCAGCAAATACTCCTTATCTTTGTAAGTCGGAAACATAGAACTCCCCTTTACTTGGTGGGGTTGCATCAAAAATAGATATATAACCACAAAAAAAGAAGCCGAGATTACAAAAGATTCTATAAACTCATAAACTACATGCACAAATTTTCGAAAAATAGCCATAAAGTAAGTTTACTTTGGCTGATATAATTATTCAAGCTTGGACTCTTAGCTCATATGGTTAGAGCGCTGCATTCACATTGCAGAGGCGGCAGGTTCGATTCCTGCAGGGTCCACAATTCTATGAAGAATGTGACCATATCCACCCACAGTGGCTTTTACCATGCAGACGAATTATTTGCGATTGCGGCTCTAAAACTAATTTTTGAAAAAGAGGGTAGCCAAGTCGAAGTTGTCCGCACCAGAGACAGAGAGGTTGCTTTTGCTTGCGACTATTGCATAGACGTCGGCCGAGAATACGACCCTGCCAAAAACAGATACGATCACCACCAAGTAGACGAGAGCTTGGTGAGGGAAAATGGTATTCCTTTTGCAGCCTTTGGTCTAGTTTGGAAACACTTTGGACAAAGATTAGTAAGCTCAGAAGATATCCTTGCCACTATCGAACAAAAACTTGTCCAACCAATAGACGCGATGGACAACGCAGTTACACTGTCTACAAAAAACTTCGAAGGCGTAAACGAGTACAACATTGCTAGTGCAATTTATGCTTTCTCTCAGTACCATGGCGTTGACAAGCTGAGCGAATCATTTTTTGACTGCCTTGCTCTTTGTGAACAAATTTTGGTAGGCGAAATCAACCAAGCCGAGGATAAGCAGAAAAGCAGACAAATAGTCCTAGAAACAATTAAAATTCAACGGGAACCAAAAATACTTGTGCTAGATAAGTACCATTCTTGGAAAGAAATTGTTTTAAGTTACCCCAATATCTTATTTGTTTTGTATCCAGACGTTAATACCTCAAACTGGTACTTGCAGCCAGCAAAAAAATCAAAAGAAGACTTTGGCGACTATCGCATAAATTTTCCTGTTTCTTGGTTGGGCAAAGAACATCAAGGTCTAGCCGAGGTTAGTGGAGTAGACGAAGCGGTTTTTTGCCACAAAAGCGGCTATTTGGCAGTTGCCAAATCAAAAGAGTCAGCCAAACTCATGGCTCAAATAGCAATCGATCTACAATCTTAAAAAAGCCCTTAACATATTCATTTGAACTTTCTTGTCAAGTTTATAAAAGTTATCAGTAGAGCCATACTCGTAGTTTGTTTGCAAATCAGTATGTATTTTTATTAACTGCTCCGTATAGTAACTCGCCATTTTGGAAATAAACTTCGAGCGAACAAAACCATTATTGCCATCGCCCCAAAGTTTATGGTTCATACCAAAAGTTTTTGCGGGACTGAGACTAGAAATATATTTATCAATTGCTAGCCATTTTTTTAGCAAGTAGTCAAAGTTAAATGTATCTTGAAGTCCAATGCTCATGTCAACTTGTTCCAGTATTTCCTGTCTAAGCTTATTTACATTCTTCGGGTCAATTCCCAGCGGGAAGTACTGATTAATGATTCTGACATTCGTTTCCTCATTCATTGTTAACTGATTTGTCTGAGAATTGTATTTGTATGTGTCTGTCTGAGTGCCACTTAACAGTTTTCCTTGGCTTTCACTCCAATGGGCTAGCTCGTTTATTTTTCCTGCCAAAAGCTCATAGTCTCCCGTTTCACCATTAGCGCTTACTTCTACCATGTAGTCGCCCTCACTGTAGTCAGGTATCATAAGCATTTTCTCATCAGCAAAAACTATACCTAAATCACTGTTACATAGAAGAGCTTGGCAAACTTTTAATACACCTGGTGAATTAAGCTTAAAAATAGCAAGTCTTTTTCTATTGTCAAAATCTGAGCCTACCGCAGACTCAGTAGCAACTCCCAACTCATTAAGAATCTTTACAATATTTTCTCGTTTAGAGATAACTTCGCCATGATTACCCTCAAGTGGTATTTTTTTATTAAAAAGATCTCCAGAACTAGAAGCTGTGACATAACCATCGCCCAAAGCAAACAAAAACTGGTTATCTTTTATTGGTTTTCCATCTTGCCACAATCCTCTTAAAGCATCTTCTCTACCTGGCCTTGTTACAAATAGTCCGCTTTTAGACTGGTAGTCGGAGCTAAATCCAGACACCAGCCTACTCATAAAACCAGCAAGCTGATTATTTTTGGTTAACAAATAATCATTTTTCCAAATCATTTGAGATATAGGCACTATTGTCTCCTCGTTTCGTAAAAAGTCCCAGGTGGGCAGTAGGTCTTTTATCGATGGGGCAACTCTTCTAACTGCTTGTAGTTCTGTTTCTCCTGAATTTCTGTTTATTTGTGCAGCCAAAAGGTGCAGTCCTTTTTGCCACCAGGAGGCATCCCAAACTGTCATTCCTTCCCACATGCCATAGGCGTCAAGTATTCCCTTGTGCGGCGACCCGACAGTAATTACCTTCTCTACGTTTGAATTCTCATATTTTTGCAAGTAACTTCTGGCTACCAAACCGCCCATACTATGACCAACAAAACTTATCTTTTTGCTATCAATGTTTTTGGAAATCAAAAAACCGTTCAAGTCATCAGCTAATAAGTCTAGGGGTTTTCTCCAGTCGTAGGCAAAAACAAATAAGTCTTCGTTCTCCTTGTAACCGGCATTCTTTAGCGAGTTTACTATGCCATCGTACTCCTTAACAAACTCAGGTACTTTCCAGTTATTTCCAGGGGTATTGGACAATATCGCGCCCACATCCCAACTCCCCCCAAACCCCGGCAAGATAATAACGGTATTGTGTTCTAGTTCAAGTGGTTCAACTTTAAAATAATCAAGATAAATGTTAGGTTTTGTGGTTGTTGTATTTGTTTTCTGTGGATTTCCAACCCAAAAGTACTTGATATCTTTCGATGAAAGATAATTTTTAATTAGAAGGTCATTCAAATAAAAAAGATATTTTCCGTCATCAAGCGAGATACTTACTGTTTGAAACTCGCTTGCAGAAAATGAGTAAACTTTCTTCAGTGTTCCAATTACACAGTTCGTAGCGTTTACCTCACAAAGTGTTGTCCAAAAACTATATGTTGTTTGTGAGTCGGGCCACGCAAGGAAAATCACATCATTGGCACTTAAATTACTTGTTATCTCATTGTTAAGTAACTTATCAGAAAGAGCAATTCCTGCACCATAGTTCAATGAACCGTCAAATTTAAATCTAAATGTTATTTTATATTCTCCTTGTGAAAAAATATCGCCATTCGCATAAAGATAGGGAAAAAATCGGCTAGGAGCAGAAGAGACTTTCATCAGCCCGTCTTGAGTAGATATTGATCCGCCGTTACTATTGATTGTCCACTTTAAATTATCTATAGTGACAAAGTTATCCTCAAAGTAAACATCGCTTGCATATAAAGTACTTGGAAACGCAAACAAAAAACCAAGTAACACAAAGAAACGTTTCATATTCACATCAAGTAAAATTGTATTAATTAAACATGAGTACTAAAGAAACACTGTCAATTATCATTGTAACCTTTAATTCAGAAAAACAAATAGTCAAATGTATATCATGTATTTTGTCATCTGAAGTCACAGAGCTAAACTATAAGATAAACATCATAGATAACAACTCTTCAGACGGGACAGTTTTCAAAATAAGACAACGTTTTTCTAGAGAAATTAAAAACAAAAAAATTATTATATTTACTAGCAAAAAGAATATTGGCTTTGCAAAGGCTGTAAACATCGGAATTAGAAATCAAGACTCAGACTATTATCTGCTTCTTAACCCAGATATGTTTCTAAACAAAACAACACTAAAATCTGTTATTAAATGTAGCAAAAAAGTTGATTCGCAAATTACTGGAATTGTTACAGTCGACGAGACAGGTAATAAATCTGGAAGTTACTTCAGACTACCGAATTTGATGATTGGCATATTTGATTTCACAAATTTCAGAAAGATAATATCTACAGACTATTGGCATAAATACTTCTACTACCTTGATGAAGAAAATGTAGCTAAAAATAGTTCAAAAACCGTTGATGTTGTTACTGGCGGCTTCATGTTTATAAGCAAACTTGTAATAAATAAGATAGGTTTATTAGACGAAAGATTTTTTATGTATCTTGAA
>CAZQDQ010000065.1:0-4919 GCA_964592455.1 uncultured Pseudomonadales bacterium | reverse complement strand
GGTCTATTTTAAAATTATTAGTCTCAAAAAACTAGGAGGAATTTAAGAGAAATTATTGCTTGTTCAAATCGATTATTGGGTTCCAAATTTCAGTGAAAGGAACCTCGTACCCTAAAGCCCAAATTGCAATTCCATGTAAGTTGGTAGATTTGACGATATCTGTTTTTAGTTTTAAAGATTGTTCGTTTTCAAAGTGTATTTGTTTTATTTTGTCGCTGTCATAATAGACAAGATATGAACTAAGACTAATGTTAGACCACCTGGCTGAGAGCGAGGATGTTTTAGGGTCGAGTAACAGATTTTGAACCCTTTGGTAGGTAGCTAGTCCTCCCGTTTTAGGGTAAGTGTTTGCTAAAAAATCCTCAGATGCTGTTTGCCACTCATAACCATAAAAGGGAATTCCTAAAACGATTTTTTCTTGAGGTACTTTTTTTGTAATGAGATTTAAGTGGCCTAAAATATCTTGATCTAAGCAATTTGTTTGGGAAATTTGGTTGCACGAACCTGTGATAGGGGCTACAGGTCCCGCCTTTGTTGAGGACTTTCTGTAATAGTCATATGCCATGACAATAATATTTTCAAGGTGGGGATGGAGTTTTTCTAAGTCCCAAAGTCTTTTTTTTACAGCCGAGTCTCCAAAAATATCAATGTCTACAAAACAAGACTTGGATAAAGATTGGCAAGCATTTTTTATTTTTATTATGAATTCCGTAAAATTGTTTATTGTTGTATCATCTGGTTCTCCGACATATTCGAAATCTATGTTGATGCCATCAAAATTGAATTCTTTATAAACGTCTAAGATACTCTTAATAGCGTTATTTTTGTGTTCCTGAATATTGATAATAGATTCTATTAGATCGGGTTCCATTGCAGTGACTGTCAGTACGGTCTTTTGTCTTAAGAATTTACTCTGATAGAGGATACTTTTTGTGTCATCTGAATTTAGTTTATTCCAACCCGGTTCAAGCTCTCTGGTGTTTGTTTTTTTGTGGGCAGTGCCATCTTCATTTAGATCTAAAGCAAAATATGCCAAATGAGTTAGGTGGTTAATTTGGAGTTTATCTTTGTACTTTAGGTTCCAGTAAGGGAGAAAGCCATAGACGATTTTTTTGTGCTCTGGACTGCTTTTGGGATAGTAAAGGTTTTCGATTAAACTAACTGGACTTACAAGTGGCAGCTTTTTTTGCCAGTAAACATAGATACTTGCAGACACTATAGAAATAACTAAGATTAGGAACAGTGCAATTTTACTGGCTGTTGGTTGCATTGTTTTGGTTATAGTATGACTTTGGGTTGGCAAAGAAGGTGCTCATGTTGATTGTGGAAGATGGCCATTGGATGTTGCCCTTATCATTTTTTTGATAGTTGCAATCTATACAGAAGTCTTTTGTAAAAGGATCAGACACAACAGTATGTTCTTCTAGGTCTCTATCTATGGTTTGGTCTCCTTCTATAACTGGAATTTTGTCTGACCTTCTAACCCATATCTGTTTTCTGGTTTGTATACCAGATTGCCCTGGAGGCAGGATGTCTTTTATAAAGTACTCTGAGTAGGATTGACATTGGTTTTCCTCCTGGGCAAGAAGACCTGTTTGATTGCAAACTTGGTAATTAGTGACACCTTCTGGTTTAACAAGTGGTTTGTTTTTAGTGTCTTTTAGTAGTTTCTTCATAATTGAGTTCCAAATTGGGGAAGCTCCAGTAACACCCGAGGCCACATAGCTCATTGAACTGTTGTCGTTGTTGCCTACCCAAGTGACAGCTAAATAATCTGGAGTATAGCCGATTGTCCAGTTGTCCTTTAGGTCGTTTGTTGTACCTGTTTTTACTGAAACTGTGTATCCTGGGATGTTTAAAAAGCTGTTTGGTCCAAAGGTTGCAGATCTGGCGTTGTTATCTGAAAGAATGTCAGAAATAATAAAGGTGACTTCTTTTGGCAGGACGGTTTTAGGTTCTGAAGAGTTGCTAGCTGTTTCGGTTTGGTTGTTTTGCCAGAAAGTTTGCCAATCTTCTGGTAAGACTGAAACTAAATTGGCCGTTTTTTCGCTATCGTAACTTTCTAAAATTTCACCGTTATAGTTTTCAACTTTTAATATTGAAACCAAAGGAACGCTGACACCTTGATTTGCAAAAGTACCAAATGATTTTGCCAGGTCGAACATTGTAACTTCGCCGCCTCCTAGCGTAAGTGATAAGCCAAACTTGCTTGAGTCTTTCCAACTACTTATACCCATGGCAGAAGCAGTAGCAATAAAAGAGTCTAGACCGTTTAAAGCTAGTTGTTTTACAGCTGGAATGTTTAGAGAATTAGCTAGGGATTGTCTCATGGATACTGGACCCCTAAAATTTCCATCGTAATTTTTTGGGCAGTATAAGGCTTGCCCAACAACGTTGAAACAGGTAGGAATATCTAAATAGGTTAGACTGGTTGGCCACCCTAACAAAAGACCTGTTGCGTAGTTTAGCGGTTTAATAGAACTACCGGGTTGCCTTAGGGCGGTTGCAATATTGACTTGCCCGTCGATGTCGTTGTCATAGTAATCCTTAGAGCCAATTAAGGCTATGATTTCACCGGTATTTGGTTTGGTTACTAAGGCAGCTCCGTTGCTAATTTTTAGTTTTCCTATTTTTTTTAGTTCGGCAGACAATGAAGCCTGGAAGTAATTTTGAAGGTCTAAATCGAGAGTTGTAGTTACTTTAAGGCCACCAAGGTTCACTTGTTCCTCTCCGTACTTTTGAACGAGTTGGTCTCTTACCATTAAGGAAAAGTGAGGAGCGTTAATTGAAATGTTTTTTTTGGAAAAATTAAGTTTTGTGTTTTTTGCCTCTTCTAATTGTTCTTTAGTGATATATCCATCTTCGAACATTCTCCTTAACACTTCGTGTTGTCTGTTGATGGCAAGTTCTGGTTTGGCACCGAATGGAGAATATCTGGTTGGTGATTGAGGTAGTCCTGCTAGAAGTGCTGACTCGGCTAGATTAAGGTCTTTGGCCGATTTGCTAAAGTAACTCCTGGCTGCTGTTTCGATACCATATACAGTGCCGCCATATGGGGCATGATTAAGATACAATTCTAATATTTCCTCCTTTGTGTAAGTGAACTCGGTTGCAATTGAAAGAACGGCTTCCTTTATTTTTCGGGTTATAGTTCTCCGACTGTCTTGTAGTATTGAGTTTTTTACTAGCTGTTGTGTTAATGTGGATCCGCCTTCTAGCCTTTTGCCTCGAAGGGTATTAAAAGCAGCTCTTGCTATGGCCAAGCTGTCTAATCCGTTGTGTTTGTAAAAATTTTTGTCTTCGATTGCAATTGTGGCCTGTTTGACATAGTCTGGTATCTCAGATGATTTTATTGGTGTTCTTCTGTAGTCAGTAAATACTTCGTAGAGAAGCTTGTCGTTGCGGTCTAGAATTTTGGTGCTTTGTGGTGCGGGGGTTTTGGTTAGTTTTGCTGGGTTAGGGACATCTTTAAAGAGTATAAATAGGTAGACAAACACAAAACACAAAAAAAGACCTATGAGATATTTACGTAAGTATTTATCTTTGTCTAGTTTTGATAAGAATTGCCTTTTTACTGTCTTAAAGAATTCGAGACGCTTCGTAACCATTGAAAGTTATTATATCGTTTATGGTAGGATGTTGTTGTGTGGAGTTTACTTTTTTACTATTTGTATTTGGTTTTTTTATGGGGATTTGTTCGAAGATATATTACTCTGCCGGAGGTGATAGTTGAGTTGTGGTTAAAACCTGTAATATGGCTAGTGCCTTTGCTGTTGTGGAATTTTTTTCTTAAAAAAAGAATTGTAATAATTAGTAGTGTTGGCTGGTTAAAGTCAGTTGCTTTTGGTTTGTTAGTTGGAGTATTTTACTTTTTTGTTGTTGGTAGATTGAATTTTCGGTGGGCGAGTTTAGATCTTAGTTACTTGGGTATTGCCTTATCTATTTCAGTCACTGAAGAAATTGTTTTTAGCGGTTTTATATTTGAGTATCTATCTTCGCTTGTAAAAAACAGAGCTTTGTCTACTGTTTTTGTGTCTTTAATGGCTGCTGGTTCACATTTACCTATAATGCTTTTTGGTTATTCACTTAATTTTTTTGATCTGCTGCCTTCACTGTTTTTTGTTTTTGGATACTCACTTCTTAATGTTTCTGTAAGGGCGGTAACAGGTAATGTTTTGGGATCTATTGTGGCTAGGGTTTTGTTGGTCTTAGTGGTTTCTTGAAAATAATTGGTAGAAGATTTTGCGGTAATTGGCTTTGTTGTTTTCTTTTGTATTATTTAGTATTAGTTGAAATACTACTAATGGTGTTTAATGATGATTGTAGACGCTATATATAGTTTATATGAACTGTCCATATTGTACAAAAGAGGAAACTACCGTTATTGAGAGCAGGGTTTTGCCTGATGGTGATGGGGTAAGAAGACGGAGGAAGTGCCTTCGTTGTAACAAGAGATTTACAACAAATGAAAGGGTTGTAAATATTGATCTGAAAATAATTAAAAAGAGCGGAAGAGTAGAGCAATACTCAAGAGAGAAGTTGACTAAGGGTGTACTTAAGGCTTGTTATAAAAGGGGTGTGAGTGATCAGGCGATTGAAGAGTTGATAGACAGGATTGAAACAAAGCTTATGAACAGAAAGGGATTAATGGTTAAGTCCTGTGATGTTGGAAGGATGGCAATGAACAGTTTAAAAAAAATGGATAGTTTGGCCTATTTGAGATTTGCTAGCGTTTATTTGGATTTTGAGACCTTCAATGATTTTAAGAAGTTTTTGTTGGAAACATCGGATATTAATAATTAAAAGTAAAAAATTAAAATGCTAAAGAAAAAAAAGAAAAGTTTAAAAGTGCCAACACGAATATTGGCAACTGTTCCTTTGAAAATTAAAAAAAGGGACGGGAGAGTCGTGGAGTTTGA
>CAZQDQ010000064.1:0-4988 GCA_964592455.1 uncultured Pseudomonadales bacterium | reverse complement strand
GAATTTGAAACCATTTTTGGCGACTTTTTCGGAGACTTTTAAGGCTTTGGCGAGTGTTTGTGTGTCAACTACTGCTTTGTCTTCGAAGTGTTTACTGAGAAGATCAAAATTGACTGCTGTGGGTTGCTTGTTGATTACCTGGAAACGATGTTTGCCTTTGATGTAGGGTGTACGGCGGACGAGTGGAAGCTGACCACCCTCGAACCAAAGTGGAATAACACCTCTGGTCTTTTGACCTTTTTGACCGCGACCAACAGTGTGTCCACCAACTCCTGAACCGCGTCCACGACCGAGACGTTTTTTAAGAGGTTGTTTGACTTTGGGTAAATTTGAAAGCAACATAGACTTTACTTGGCCTTAGCAGCCTTGAGCAATTGATATTTTTTGGCGAGGGTTTCGATTTGTTTTAGAGCTTTAAAGGTAGCACGGGCATTGCTAGTTTTGTTATTAGTGCCTAAGACTTTACAAACAATGTCGGTAATACCAGCAGCCTCGACAACAGCGCGAACAGCAGAACCAGCAATAATACCAGTACCTTTGGGGGCTGGGCGAAAAAGAACTTTGGCGGCACCGTATTTGGACTTGGTCTCGTAGGGAATAGTGCCATTACTAAGAGGAACTTGAACTAAGTCTCTATTTCCTAATCTAATTGATTTTTTGATAGCGTCGGCAACATTTGGAGCTTTGGCTAAACCAAGGCCGACCTTACCTTTTTTGTCACCTGTAACAACCAAAGCTGAAAAAGAAACGTTGGTTCCACCAGAAGTTTTTTTGCTGACGCGACGGATTTCCAAAACTTGCTCAAAGTTATCCGAGACTGGTTTTGGTTCTCTATTACCTCTGTTGTTGGTGTTACCTTGGTATGCCATTTTAGTTTTGTGTTTTTGGTTTATATTTTAGAATTTAATTCCTACACCTCTGACTGCCTCAGCTAAAGCCTTGACACGGCCGTGAAACTTATACGAACCGCGGTCAAATATGATCTCAGAGACTTTGTTCTTTTTGGCAAGCTCACCCAAATTTTTGCCTACTTCAGCGGCCTTTTCAGTTTTGTTACCCTTGAAATTTTTGAGGGCTTGGGAACTGAAGGCAGCAACTACTTTGCCAGTAAGATCAATGATTTGGGCAAACATGTGGGTATTTGATCTTTTGACTGTTAACCTGGGTTTGTCCTGCCTTGCTAAGAGTTTGGCACGAATACGGCTTTGACGTTTGACTTTTGAATTAAGTGTGTGTTTCATTTGTTTTAGGCGGCTGTTTTGGTAGCGGATTTACCCTGTTTTTTGATGATAACTTCGTCAACATAGCGAATACCTTTGCCTTTGTAGGGTTCTGGTTTTTTGATTTCGCGGATGTTGGCAGCGACCTGGCCAACTAGTTGCTTGTCGATACCAGTAATTTTGATTTTGTCCTGACCTTCGACGGTAATAGTAACACCAGGCACTTTCTTGAAGATGACTGGATGTGAGAAACCTAAAGATAAGCTGATACCATCTGCGTGAGCGGCAACACGATAACCAGTGCCTACGAGTTGCAAGTCTTTGGCAAAACCTTCGGTTACTCCAGTAATAGCGTTTTGAGCTAGGCGACGAGCAAGACCATGTAGGGCACGAACAGATGATTCGTTGGAGGTACGCTCAAAAGACAAGATCCCATCTTTTTCTGAAAGAGTAATACCTTTGGGAAGAACCGACTCTAGAGTTCCTTTTGGTCCTGTGAATTTTAGAGAAGTATCTGATACTTCCATTTTGACTGTTTGGGGCAGGTGGAGGGGTTTTTTACCGATGCGGCTCATATGATTTACCAGATTTGACAAATAACTTCTCCACCTAGATGTTTTTCTTTGGCTGCCTTACCAGTGAGCAGACCGGCAGAAGTAGAAACAATTGTAGTACCAGCCCCAGAAAGAGTCTTGGGTAAAGTGTTGTAAGCTGAATAAATGCGAACACTTGGTTTGGTGACTTTTTTGATACCAGTGACGGCAGGTAAGTTTTTTTCGAAATAGCGAAGAATAAGAGTGATTTTTTTGCTTGGCGAACCTTCGATAACCATATAATCTTCGATGAAACCCTCTTCCTTTAAGACTCTGGCTATTTCACCTCTGAATTTAGAAAAGTTTGTGGTAACGGTGTCTTTTTTTGCCAAGTATCCGTTTCTGATGATAGTTAAAAAATCTGCGTTTGTATCCATGTTATTTTGACATTTTGTAAACTCCAGGAAGCTCGCCTTTGTGGGCCAACTCTCTAAAACAAAGTCTGCAAAGTCCGAAGATGCGGATAACGCCACGCGGACGGCCGCAAAGTTGGCAGCGTCTGTGGTCTCTGGTGTTGTGACCCGACAGTCTCTTGGTTTTTGCTATTTTACTTGTTTTAGCCATGAATTATTGTTTCTTATTGTTTTCTTTGGTAAAAGGCATACCTAACTTTTCGAGAAGAACTAGTCCCGATTTAGCGTCGACTGCACTTGTAGAAATGACGATTTGTAAGCCTTGAATCCTCCCGATTTTATCATATTCTACCTCTGGAAACACAATCTGTTCGGAAAGCCCTAAGGAGTAGTTGCCCTCTTTGTCGAATGTGTCACGAGAAACACCCTGAAAATCTTTTAGACGAGGAAGAACAATAGTAGTTAGCTTTTGAAAGAAATCATACATTCTGTCTCCTCTTAGGGTAACTTTTAAGCCCACAATATCATTTTCGCGAAGGTTGAAGGCAGCGATTGAATTTTTGGAGCGACGCTCGACTGGGAGCTGGCCAGTAATGACACCTAACCAATTTTTGGTCTTGGCGGTGAAGTCCTTGTCTGTTTTGAACTCTTTTGAGCTGGTATTAACAGTAATTTTGACCATTTTTGGTGTAGCTTCGATAGAAGATAGATTCAACTCTTTTTGGAGAGCTGGCCTAATTTCTTTTTGGAATTTTTCTTTTAGAAGTTGCATATAGTTTATTTCTTGTCAGATTTTATAACCTGTCGACACTTATGACAGACTCTAACCTTTGGGTCTTGTGAAGCATCGAAGCCTACTCTAGTTGCTTTGCCACAACTGGTACAGATAATAGCAATAGACGCAGTTGATATTGGCCTTGAAAGAGTGACAATGGTACCAGCTTCGTTACCTTTGGGTTTGATGTGCTTTTTGTATTGGTTGATACCTTCGACTAAGACTTTTTGGCTTACCGGCAGAACTTTTAAGATTTTGCCAGTACGACCTTTGTCTTTGCCGGCAGTAATTTGAACAGTATCGTTGACTTTGAATTTAAACATATTCTTTAAACTACCTCTGGAGCGAGGGAGGCTATTTTTGTAAAACCAGCATCTTTGACCTCGCGGGCAATAGGACCAAAGATACGAGTGCCTAGTGGTTGCTTGAGCGCAATAGAATCGATAATGACAGCGGCATTTTCATCGAAACGGATGTAAGACCCATCTTCTCGGCGAGTTTCTTTTCTGGTTCTGACAACAACAGCTTTAACCAATTGCTTATCTTTGACGGCACCATTAGTGTCGGCCCCTTCGACAACAGCTGTAACAACATCCCCAATGTAACCAAAGCGACGACGAGAACCACCATGGACAAGGGCAACTTTGAGTAATTTGGCGCCGGAGTTATCGGCTACCTTGAGTATAGATCTTATTTGAATCATAAAATTTTAGTGATTTGCCAGTGCTTGGTCTTGCTAATTGGTTTGGTTTCTTCGATGCGAACGCGGTCACCGATTTTAGCACCTGCCGTGTTGTGGACAGCATAACTTTTGTTAACCTTAATGCGCTTCAAGTATTTTGGGTGAACTCTAAAACGCACGACGTCAACAATTGCAGTGTTGATATTTTTGTCACTTTTGATGGTTCCGACTAGGTGTTTTCTCATTTATTTTTTTAGTGTTAGTATTTGAGCAATTTCTTTTTTTAGAGCCTTGTGGGCGTTAGTGTTTTTTTGCTGACCCGATTTGATTTGGAGTTTGATATCAGCAAACTTGATTTTTAGTTCGTCTAGGTTAGCAATAGAATTTTGGCTTTTTGATTTAGTCATTGTCTTTGGCTATAAATTTGGTTTTAACAGAAAGCTTGTGACCTGCGAGGCGAATAGCCTCGGCGGCGAGTTCTCTGGAAACGCCTGAAAGTTCCATGAGAATTTGGCCTGGTTTGACAACGGCGACGTAGCCTGAAACATCGGATTTACCTGATCCCATACGAGCACCAGGTGTTTTGTGGCCAATCGGTTTGTGTGGAAAAACTCTAAGGAAAAACTTACCGACACGCTTGGTGTGGTGTGTAATAGTACGGCGGGCGGACTCGATTTCGTTTGCTGACAACCAGCCACACTCCTGAGATTTGATACCAAATTCACCAAAAGACAAACTGGTAGATCGGGTCGCGACACCACCCATACTGCCTCTGAATTCTTTTCTGTATTTTCTTCTTGCTGGTTGTAACATATGTGTTTTGTTTTTGGTTTAGTGTCACAGTGACACATGTCAGCTAATTATCTGATGATATCGCCCGTATAGATCCAAACTTTGACGCCAACATAACCTGAACGGGTTAGTGCTTTCTTTTCGGCATAGTCGATGTTAGCTCTTAATGTCTGAGTTGGGATGCGACCTTGTTTGAATTTTTCTACACGAGCAATTTCTGCTCCATCGATTCTACCAGAAAAAACAAGTTTTACACCTTTGGCTCCAGCAGCCATAACCTTTTCCACGGCCTGGTTGGCGGCTCTACGGAAGGGGTAACGGTGCTCTAGCTGGTTGGTAAGACGGTCGGCAATGATATGAGCTGAGTTGTCTGGGTTTTTGATTTCTAGAGGATGAAGATTAATCTTCATGGCATTTTTTGCCTTGGAATTGATCTTTAAGAGTCTCTCTAGATCTTTTTTGAGAAGTTCTAGTGAAGAACCTCCCCGCCCAATAACTACACCAGGACGACTAACATTCATGTAAATATCGATTGAGTTGATAGATCGTTTAATTTCTATAGTGGTGATACAA
>CAZQDQ010000063.1:0-5081 GCA_964592455.1 uncultured Pseudomonadales bacterium | reverse complement strand
CAGATCAAGCAGTTTCCCATGCCCCAAGTGAAAGGGTGCAAACCTACCCAAATAGACATATTTTGTCTTCATAGTGTCTATTATACACTATTTTAGTCAGTTGTAAAATCTAACCACAGTCCCAGGCTTAACACTTATCCCATCTGTTAAAATTAGGCATGTTTAAAGTCATTACTAACTAAATGAAAGATAAGATAATTTCTTATTACAACCGCAGTAACTGGCTGTACAAGTACTTTTGGTATAACTCAAAAACACTCGGTTTGCATTTTGGACTAGACGACAAAAACTCCAAAAACTTAAGTGACTCTATAGAAAATCAATACAAAATTCTCATAAAGCTGGGAAAAATAAAAAAAGGTATGAAAGTTTTGGACGCAGGCTGTGGCGTTGGCGGAGCAAGTATCTACTTAGCCCACAAAACAGGAGCCAATCTTTTTGGCATCTCACTAGTACCAGAGCAAATAAAACAAGCCAAGCAAAACGCCGCCAAAAGAAAGGTAGCGGACAACACCACTTTTTTGGTAATGGACTTCACTAAAACTTCGTTTCCAAACAACTACTTCGACGTTATTTTTGGTATCGAAAGTATTTGCCATGCTTACCCCAAAGAAGCATTTTTAATCGAGGCCAAAAGAATCCTAAAACCAGGTGGCAAGCTTATTATTGCCGACGGCTATAGAGTCAGAAAAGAGAAAACAAAAACTGAAAAGGCAATCACAAAAAACCTTTGCTCAGCCTGGAGCTTAAATGAGCTAATAGAGGTAAGTAGCATGGTAAACAAAATAAACTCCTCTGGCTTTAGTGTGGTTAAAAGTCTCAATAAAACTGCAAGCCTATCTATCTCCAAACGTCGATTTTGGCTTTTAGGCTTTATTGGTACGTTCTTTCAGTTCTTGCCAGGGGTCAAAGAAAATGTTCTAGCTATCAAATCAGTTCTAAAAGGTTTAAGAATCAACTTGTTTGGGTACTATATTCATGTGGCTCTCAAAAGAGCATAGTTCTAATTTTTGTCTTTGCGTCATCTTTTTTATCTGGTACTCTCTTTTAAGGGCTTCAGATCTTGTAGTGCACTCTTCTTTGTAAACAAGTTTAATGTCAGAAAATCCCCTCAAATACTTTGCCCCCTTACCATCCATGTGTGCTTCTAATCTTCTTTTTAGGTTATTTGTAATTCCTGTATACAAAGTATTACTATCAGTCTTCAGTATATACACTAGCCAAGCCATAAACTTTATTATGGCACGCAGTTTGGCCAAAGTTTTGTCTTACCTTTAGATAGCGCATATGCTGTCGTCTTTACTGCTTCTTCTGCCGAATACCTTAACTCAGGGTTAGCGTCAAGTTTCATTTCCTCTCTTATTGTTTTCCAGGTCAGCGCATCATACTGAAAAAGACCAATATACTTTCCGTTTTTAGCATTGCTTCGAAAACCAGACTCACAAAGTGCTAGGTGTCGCACGATATTCACGTCCAATCCATACTGAGCACTATATTTATCTACCAGTTTGTTCACCTTTTCCTTTGGTTCTGCCGGCGGAGTAGGTTTGGGAGTTGGACTAGGTTTCGGTTTTTTGGGTACGGCTGTTGCAGTTGGTGTCGCCATAGAAACTGTCGGGCTAATCACAACTACCGGGCTTACTAGTTCTTGTTTCCTCTCTGCTTTACTGACTCCAAAAACCGAAATTACGCCAACAAGCACTACACTGCCAATAACAGTTGGGTTCATTGCTCAAATTCTACCAAAACTTACAAATGCCACTTGCAAATAATAAGTGTATATGTTACACTAAACTAGTCGTTTCGCCCCCTGACAAAAGGAGAAAAAATGGCTGTTAAACCCCTTACCCCCAGCGAAGTTGTAACTCTCAAGAAAGCCCTAATTCCAGACGAGGCCATAGAAAGCTTCAACGAGTTGATCGCCGAAAACTTCCTTGGTGGTTATTCTCAGTTCAGTCAGAAAAAAGTCGTTGCCCGCATGGTCAAAAAAGGACTGAGTGAAAAAGATATTTATGCCAACGGCTGGCTCGATGTCGAAGACATCTACCGCAAAGCCGGTTGGAAAGTAGAGTACGACAAACCTGGCTACAACGAGAGCTACGAGGCAACCTTCAGCTTCTCCAAAAAAAGTTAGCATTAACACCCAAGACGGAGTTCTCTCCGTCTGTTTCCTACAAACCCTCTTTTCTATATTTTTTCTTTATTTCCCAATATTCGTTATTTGCAATAGCTGACTTCATCAATTTCGCTGGGTACTTTTTCTTAACCTGCTTTAGTTTTTCTCTTACCGCCTTTAGTACATCAAAGTTTAGCACTACTGCCATCTCAAAACAATAAATCATAATATCTGCTATCTCCTTTTTTATTTCTTTAAGTACTTCTGGCTTGTTCTGGATCTCCTTTTTTGTAGGGCTAGACCACTGAAAGTGTTCCAATAGCTCAGCCGACTCAATCACTACCGACTTTGCTACATCAGCAGGTTTAAGGTCTAGCCACTTCCTTGCTTTCAGGTATTTGTGTATCTTCTTTTGTATTCTCACCCTACAAGTTTAGCATCGAAAACACTTTATAGATCAAGACTGCTGGCCAAAACATAGCCTTGCCAATTCCCCACAAAATAGCCTCTAACCCTCTCGCATCTTGTAAAAAATAAAACAGCGCTCCTACCACTCCAAGTCCGTATATAGCCCCAGAGTCACCGCTCTTGTTGTAATTTTTGTTTTTAACGATTATTTTTTCACCTTTTGGTGTAACAAAAACTTTCTTCTTCATAACTTAGATTATACGCCCTCAAGTCACAAACAATATCTTTTCAAAAAAAGAATAAACGATAAACTCTTTCTCTTTTAAGCTCAGCGCTCCCGGTATCTCTGGGCATAAGTATTCGTCACAAATGCGCCTATTTAGTGTCCAGGCAGATATTGTGCCGTCATCATGGTAGTCCTCTGGGTGGACAAACTTTAGGTAGCCATCGATAAACTCGTAACCCAAAAAAGGATCTTCCGGGTCATCCACCCCGTTTAGGAGTTTTACCCCATTTTCTTTCAGGTATTTATTGTGCTCCAATACTTTTTTACTCTCTGTTTTTGAATAACCTACGTCATAAATGTAGTACTCTCTCACACCAGGGTCTTCATGAAAAGAGACAAATAAGTCAAATCTCTTGCCGGTGAGCAACTCCATGTTTGCTCGCACTTCAAAGTCGTGAGAGTCGTCTGTAAAATCTCTGTTCATGTCTAGTCCATTTACGTTCTTTCTTGTTCTTTGGGACACAGCACTAGGAGAAACAGCAGGTACAAACAAAAAAGGTCTCATTCTCCCCTCATACTTTTTAAGCGCCGTTTCTACTAGTTCGATTACCTCATATTCATCACCATGAGTACCAGCATGTATCAGTATCTCTGGTTCTTTGTCAGACAGATAGTAGCAAAAGTCAGGTAATTTGGTTTCTATTTTTCTCATATTGTCATTCCTCTCCCCAGCCACTAGCCGAAAAAGCAATTTTGTTTTCAAAGTTGTAAAGTGCTTCCTTAATGTATGGCAAAATATTGTCAGGTAGGTGATCAAGGGAAAACCAACTCATTTCATCGCATTTATTTGGTTCTCCGATCACAACTTCTCCTTGCCATTTGGTAATTACAAAGAAAAAATCAATATATTCTTCATCTGGTGACTTTCTGTGAATTACAGTTGCTGGTATCAAGTCTTCGCTCTTTACAATAATTACTGCTTCCTCAAAAGCTTCCCGTATCATTGCTTCGTTTACCGACTCATTTCCATCTAGGTGTCCAGAAATAAGACTATACATCCCATCCATCCAGCCAGTATTAAACCGGCGCGACAGCAAAATCTGATTATCTTTCATCAGCATTAAATAAGCTGCCGACTTTGGTCTAAATCTCTCCCCACTTCCCATCTGGTAATTATAACAAGCTCATAATGACGAAGTGATTATGAGCGCAGTTATAAGAGGAAGCGCACAACGACATTGCAATAATTGTCAAATTATTGCAAGGAGGCGGAGCAAGCTCTTATAAATAAATATATGACGAAGTGATTATGAGCGCAGTTATAAGAGGAAGCGCACAAAGAGACGGAGCAAGCTCTTATAAAAAATAGACATAATATAGAGTAATATAAATTTTGTGACCGAAAAAGCTACATCACCAATTTGGGAAGAATTATTAAGCGAAGAAATAATTAAAAATAGAATTACTAAGTTAGCTGCCGAAATAGCCGAAAACTACCAATCTCAAAATCTAGTGGTTGTTTGTGTTTTGCGTGGCAGTTTTATTTTTACTGCTGATCTAGTTCGCGAACTTTATCAATATTATCCAGAGCTAGAGGTCGACTTCGTTGCTGTCTCCAGTTACGGTAAGGGAGAAGAATCAAGCCGGGCACCAAGAATAGACAAAGATATCAGTACAGACATAACAGATAAAGACGTTTTACTAGTAGAAGACATTGTCGATACTGGCTATAGTTTCACTAAACTGCTAGAACTTTTAAATACCAGAAACCCTAGATCACTAAAAACTTGCGCCTTGCTCTCAAAGCCAGATCGAAGAGAAATAGATGTACCTATCGACTTTCTTGGATTCTTAATTCCAGACAAATGGGTTGAGGGGTACGGTATCGACTCCGCAGAAAAAGGAAGAGGTCGAAAAAACCTGGTTGCAAAGGTTCAATAGGGTAAAATATACCCACATTGCCCTGCCCGCAATGCTTACGCATAGCGTTGCAGGCGGGCGAATCGTCCTCCGATCTCGACTTAAGGTCGGATCGCGAGTGCTCGATCCTCTCGAATTCTTCGAGAGGGGTCGGCATAATGGTACATATGGCTCATACCTGCGTTTTAGAGTCTTTGAAAGATCACAGTTACTACATTGGTTCTTCAAAGAACTTCAAATACAGGTATCTTCAGCACATTAAAGGTCAGGTTAAATCAACAAAGTCAAAACTGCCAGTAAAGGTAATTTTTTTGAAGATATTTAACACAGTTCAGGAAGCAAGAGCTTTTGAACTGAAAATAAAATCTTGGAAAAAAAGATCTTCTATTGAAAAAATGTTAGATAAACCTG
>CAZQDQ010000062.1:0-5253 GCA_964592455.1 uncultured Pseudomonadales bacterium | reverse complement strand
CACACAACAAAAAGGATTGATATAAAAGCAAAAATAGTACACAAAATTATGAATAACTAAGTCAAACGAGAAAACCCTTATTTCTTGGGAAGAGATAGGAGATAAACCCTGGGGTTTATTCGAGACTCACCCTTAAAGACTTCAATGTGAACATGAGGACCAGTAGTACGACCAGTAAGGCCAACTTCACCTAGCGCTGTGTCAGTCTCAACCTCATCGCCTTCTTCAACTTGAATCTTACCCATGTGAGCATAAAGAGACTTAACGTTATCACCATGATCCACCTCAACCCATCTTCCGTAGCCAGCTTTAGTATTAGCGACCAAAACAACCTTACCTTTCTTAAGGGGTAGTATTTTTGAGCCTAGTGGGGCAGTGATATCCATCCCCGGGTGACCCAAGTGAAATTCTTGAGAAATACCTGTCATGTTCGGAACCACGTTGGAAATTCCATGCTTAGTTTCAATAATCATTTCCTGCGTAACCGGATTAAAACTAGCCTCAATTAGGGAAGTGTCTCCTTGTAAAAAGAACATTCCAGAAGCTAAACTTGTCATAGAAAAGACTCCACCTAAGATAGACTTAATTCTCTTACTCTCAAAAAATGGTCTAAACACCCTAGAAATAGGGTGGGACGTAGCTTTATTTAAGTATTTGTTTTGTATCATATTTGCGGGCGACAGCCCGCTTACAGGCACAAAAAACTTGCTAAATGCAAGTAGACGGTATCATACCATATCAGACTTGCTATGTCAAACCAAAATAAGCTAAACTGGAGGCCATAATGATTAAAATCGACCAAATACGAGGGAAGCGCGTTCTCATCAGAGCAGATCTAGATGTTGATATTGTGGGTGGCAGGGTGATAGACAACTTTAGGCTCAAAAAACTAGTCCCTACCCTTGAGCTATGTATAAAATATGCCTCCAAAATTCACTTAATAGGGCACAGAGGGAGACCAAAAAGCCACCAAGATGACAGTCTAAGCCTGAAACCAGTTCAAGAGGAGCTAAAAAGATTGATAAATAGGCAAATAAACTTCATTTCTTCGGGTTTTTCTCCAGAGGAGTGGTGGAAGGGGGAAAGTCAAATCTCTATGAGTGACAACTTAAGATTTGACAAAAGAGAGGAATCTTTAAACGAAGATTTCGCTAGGGAATTAACTGCTGGGGCTGACGTTTATGTCTACGAAGCTTTTGCTACACACAGACCTTGTACTAGTTTAAGTCTAGTTCCAAACTTGCTACTCACCTTCACAGGCATCCAGTTTGACAACGAGATTGAAACCCTTACCAATCTTCTAAACAATCCCCTCCGACCCACTCTGTTAATTGGCTCAGGCGCCAAGCCAGAAAAACTTGAGATTCTAAAAAAACTCTCCTTAAAGTTTGATAATTTATTCTTGGGTGGTGTCTTTGCCAACAAAGAAGATTTGACGGTAGACGGCCTAGACATAAATGATTCTGGCTTGCAGAGGCTAGAGTCTCTCATAGACCAGTCTCAAACAATAATTGTTAATGGTCCCTTAGGTAAGTTCGAGGATAAAGTCCACTCCAAGGCTACTTCCTTTTTACTTGGCAAATTAGCAAACTCCAGCAAAAAAACCATCCTAGGTGGCGGAGACACTATCAAAGCTATGAACAATTTGGGCTTTTCAGATACCCAGTATGGGTTTGTATCTACAGGGGGTGGGGGTATGTTAGAATTTTTAGCAATCGGCACACATCCCCTTTTAACTATGCTAAGCTAACTAAGGCTTACTATTTTTCTGCCCACAATGATTAACTTCTCTATCAATGGTTTTGGTCGTATAGGAAGATCTGTAACTAGAGTCTGGCTAAGTAAACACCTTTCCGATATAAACCTCACTGCTATTAACACTTCTGGATCTCTAAATGTTTCTGGATGGGCTTACCTTTTAAAATATGACACCGCCTACGGCACACTCCCCTATGAAATCACCACAGAAGAAGTAAATAACCCGGAAACCGTTACTGACGACAATCCACTACTAGGATATTTACTAATCAATCATCCACAAAAAGAAATTAAAATTCCAATTCTTGCCCAAAGATCGCCAGAAAAAATTCCCTGGGCTAAATATAATTCTCAGGTCGTTGTAGAGTCTACCGGGGCTTTTACTAGTTTAGAAAAAGCTAATAAGCATCTGGTGGGTGGAGCAAAACTTGTTATTTTGTCTGCTCCAGCCAAGGGTGATGGTATTCCCACCACTGTTTTGGGTGTTAATGATGACAGTATCCTTGGTACAGATAGAACTGGTAGTTACTCAGTTATTTCTAATGCCTCCTGTACTACCAATAGTGTTGCCCCGGTCGCCAAAATAATTCACTCAAAAATTGGTATTTTAAAGGCTATGTTAACTACGGTTCATGGGTTTACCGATGATCAAAATCTTCAGGATAACTCTCACAGGGACTTGCGCCGTGCCAGAGCCGCTTCTCAAAACATTGTTCCAACTAGTACCGGTGCTGCCATCGCCGCCACTAAAGCAATACCACAGCTAAAAAATCTTTTTGATGGTATTTCTTTGCGCGTCCCAGTTATTACTGGTTCCATTACTGATTTTACTTTCATAACCAAGAGAACAACTTCTGTCGAAGAAATAAACCAAATTTTTACCGATGCTTCCCAAAATCCTGTCTATAAAAATATTCTCGCGGTAACGAGCGATAAAATAGTCTCCTCTGACATTATCGGCAGACCAGAGTCCAGCATTATCGACCTTGACATGACCAGGGTTGTCGATGGTGACATGGTCAAAGTTTTAGCGTGGTACGACAATGAGTGGGGTTATTCCAACCGTCTGGTGGAAGAAGTTATAAGGTCACAAGATTTACTTTAGAGTATCAAATTAAAGTTTTTGAATGATAAAATAAGCTCACTTGGCCGGATGGCGAAGTGGAAACGCCGCGGTCTGCAAAACCGCTATGCGCGGGTTCGATTCCCGCTCCGGCCTCAAAGTCTTTGTACCCTTGTGGTACAAAGAGTTTGAAATATATTGAGGGGATCGAACGGGCGGAAGCGCGACTGACGCTGAGCCCTGGCCGGAAGAATTGTCAGCAGACAATTACTGTAGGCGATTCCCGCTCCGGCCTCATTATATTGTTACAATATTTGTATTCGTGCTAAACTACAATATATTATGAGGTCAAAGACTGTTAAACTAACTCTCGTTCTTCTACTATCTCTAGTTTTGGGAGGCTGCAGTCTAAATCCCTTTTCAAAAAAAGCCGGTGTTCAGGTAACTGCTAGTCCCGATGCTAATGTTGTTATCGATGGTAAACCAGTAGGAAAAACTCCGTACTACGTAGAGAATGCTAAACCAGGAATGACCACTATTCAAATGACAGCTATTGACAGTGGACAAACATGGGAAACAAAAGTAAATCTTATTGGTGGTACTCTTACTACTGTTCACAGAGAATTTGGTCCAACTCCAGACAAATCACATAGTTATACTCTCTATTTTGAAAAACTTAGCAACAAAGACACTTCCTCTGTTAATGTCATCAGTATGCCACCTAGTGCAACTGTTTCAATAGATGGTAAACCTCAGGGTTTTACCCCTCTTTCTGTTGACATTCCAGCCGGCCCACACGTTTTTTCTTTTACCTCTCCAGGTTTTCAGGACAAAATAGTTAACGCCGCTACTCAAAACGGTTACAGGCTTAATTTAAACCTCACCATGGCTACCATGGAAATAGTCCCCACCCCTCTCCCCACAGCCTCTCCTTCCGCCACCCCATCTATTTCAGCTACCCCAACCAAAACACCAACAAACGCAATAACACCACTACCGAAACAGTCGTCTACTTCAGCTAGTCTCAGTAAGCCTTATGTAGAAATTTTAGACACACCTACAGGCTGGTTAAAAGTCAGAGAAACTGCCAGTGTAAACTCTGCTGAACTTGCCAAAGTCAACCCAGGTGACTCCTTCCCCTATAAAGAGTCAAGCCCTTCAGGTTGGTTTAATATCCAATACGCCACTGGTAAATGGGGTTTTGTTTCCACCCAATACGCCAAACTAGTCAAATAACTTGTCCTAGTCTGACATCCGAGATCTATTATCCTATGTAGTAAATTATTCCAATTACAAGCACTATCCAGCTAACACCAGTAATCAGTAGAGGCTTATCAGACAGGATCACCCTTTCTGGACTCTCACCTTCATTTCTCTCATAAATCAACTGCAAGTACCTCATTACTCCGTATACCACCAAGGGAATAGTTACCATCAGCCACTTCTCCGATGCCAAGGTTCTCGGTAGTACCGAAATAAGAGTTAGAGCTTTACCATCTGGAACTATTTTAGGGTGGTTAAAGCTAAACATTGCGTAAGTGATCCAGGTTGCTGTTGCAAACATAGAAGTGTAAATATCCAACAGCTGTTCGGTATACCTTTTTAATGTTACTCTGGTTTCACCTTCTTTATAACTTGCCAACAAAGTCATTTCTCCTCTTCTTTTGCCTACTGCTAAAAATAGCGAGGCAGAAATAACTGTCATTAAAAACCAAACATTCATATGGGCAGATATAACAAATGCTCCGGTATAAACTCTGATTAAATATCCAGACGCAATAATTATAAGGTCCATAATCGGTACTTTTTTTAAAAACTTTGTGTAAATGATTTGTAGCAATATATAAAATAAAGCGCTTAGAAAAACAAAGAAATTCAAAATGTAAGCCCAGACAAAACCAACAAACAAACCAATAATTATTACAAAAACAGCAATAGCTATTGGCAGGCTTCCAGAAGCAATAGGTCTCTGCTTCTTATACGGATGTTTTCTGTCTTGTTCTATATCACAAAGGTCGTTAAAGAGATAAGTAACACTGCTCAAAATTACAAAAACGCCAAAAGCACTAAGCACTTTAACTATTGCCCCTTCGGCAAACAATTGACCAGAAAACAGAATGGCTGCAAAAAGAGCTAAATTCTTTACCCACTGTCTGGGTCTTACCGCTTTGAGTAATGCCCAAAGTACTGCCATATCCAAAAAACTGCCATTAATAATACCAATCCTATCATGGCCACAAGTTTATATCTAGCTTCAAAGTTTAAAGCTAAAATTCCTAATACAGCTGTTATTACCCAGTAGAAAGCTGCAATTCTCCTCTTTCCCCAGCCAATCTCCATTAATTTATGGTGTAGATGATCATTCCCTCCCCAGACTGGCGACTTACCACTCATTATTCTTCTAAAAATTACATAAACAAAATCTATCAAAG
>CAZQDQ010000061.1:0-5287 GCA_964592455.1 uncultured Pseudomonadales bacterium | reverse complement strand
GATCTTTCAAGAGATTGCCAGGTGGCAGGAACAGCACCAAGACCTTGAAATTATTGATGTGGACTATTTATATATGCAAAATACCTACTCCAGCTACACAAGAAATTACACATATGGGGTAAGTCTTTTGACAAAAGAGAAGTAATACGATCGGGACCAGTTATCTGGTCCCTTTTTTATGGGTAGACTTGTTTGCCGAGTTGGTTTTTGATGATGATGGCTAAAACGGGGCAGGATTGGGCAGCTTCTAAAATACGATCTAGGTCTTCCCCGTCTGGATTTTTGATGATGGCTTTACCGTCTTCTGGGCGAATTTCAAAGACACCTGGAGCGGCGATAGCGCAAGGACCAACGGAAATACACTTATTGAGGTCGACCTCGACAGTGTAACCGTCTTTTCTGACTCCGATAGATGAATCCTCTGTTGTAGTTACGTTTGACATTGGTCTATTTTAACAGTTTTACTTTGTTAGCTTGTCTGTATAGAGAAAGCCTTGCAAGAATTTAAGACCATACCAGAGATGAGTTATAAAAATGATGGGAATGGAGAGAATGGCCTGGGTGACTTTTTTTGACTGAGAATAAACCCAAATCGAGTTTAAAAACAATAAGGTGAAGTAAGTAATGTATGCAGTTAGCGTAAGAGAGAGTAAGTAATGTAATGACCTGAATGATTGAGACAGTCTGATGGAAACAGGAGAGAATAAAACAAAAATGAAAAAGAGTGGTGGAGCAAAATAAACAGCGCGAAGCGATGTTTTTGGCAAGACTCTGGCAAAAAAACCGCGATGCAAACCGAAATTACCGTTTTGCTTTAAGTGCGGCCACAGAATAGGTCGTCTGTGATGGAAAACCATAACTTTTGGCGAGTAAACTATTTTTTTGTTTAATTTATGTGTTAGGTCTAAGCAAAGTTTAGTATCTTCCCCAGGCCAATAGTTTGAGTCAAACCCACCTACCGCAAAAAAGTCTTTTTTGCGAACTGCTAGGTTCATAGAAGGAAAGTCATCTACATACCTTTTTCTTTGAGGCAAGAAACGATAAACAAACCCCCCTGATCCAACCGGAGAAGCAGAGGCCCAACCAGAAGCCTCCTCTTTCCAGTCTACATTTTTTGGCGTAACTCCAGGGCCACCGACAGCACAAACACTTTGATCACTAAATAATTTAACTATGTTTTTAAGCCAATTTTTATCTGGATAGGCGTCATCGTCCAAAAAACACAGTATTTCCCCTCTGGCAATTTTGGCTCCATCATCCCTTTTTATGGCAGGGCCAACAACTTGATTGTAACTTTTAGTGATAAGTTTTTTGTCTTTGATTATTGATTTGAAATCTGTAACTAGAATAACTTCATAGTTTTTGTAAGTTTGATCTCTGATTTTGTTTAGAGATTCTATTAGGTAAGGATTTGTTTCCTTATAGTCGACAATAATGATGGAGACAAGAGGCTTGGCAATTGGCATTTATGTGTATTTTAGTATGAGTTTCTTGTCACCTTGCCAACGATCTTTGTACTTGTCGTCGTAGTAGCGCAGAATGTAGATACGATAAATGATGGCTAAGTAGTCTTTGATAAAGTTAGAAACCGCAGAAAAACCAACGTTGCTAGAAAAGTTATGCTTTATTTCCACAGGGGATTCGTATATTCTGGTAAATCCCAACCTGTTGGCCACAGCCAACATTTCTAGGTCGAAGGCCCATCTTTTTACTAACAGTCTGGGGAGAATTTTAACAAGGACTTTTCTCTTAAAGACTTTTAAACCGGTTTGGGTATCAGAAACATCTAAACCAAAAAAGAATCTGGTGGCTTTTTGGACTAAAAATGATAAGACTTTTCTTTGCCATGGGTAGCTAACTTTACTAGCATGATGTCTTTTACTACCGATAATTATGTCGGCTTTATACCATCTCATGTGTTCTAAGGCCATGCCTATTCCACTAGTGTTAAGGTCCCCTCCAGAGTCGATAAAAGCGATGGTTCCGCCTTTGGCGTTTGCCATGCCGAAACGTATCGCATAACCCTTTCCCTTGTTCTCCTTGTAGCTTAATACTTTTACTTTATTATTTCTTGTAACGGCAAGCTTTGCCAAGCGCAAGGTTTTATCTTTTTTTGTTTTTTGTCCGTCAACGACACAGATCACCTCGTATGGAGTCTTTAATTTGTGACTTAGATAGGTGTCTAGCTTTAGTAGGTCTTTTTTTATACTGGGACAGTTAAAGGCTGGGACTATAACAGAAAGAAGGTTCGACTCGTGTTTTTGTTGTTTTGTATTGCTAGTTTGAGCCATGGTTGATTTTTACATCCAGAACCTGCTGTTTCAAGAGCAGAACGACAAGTGTGATAAAAAGGCCCGCTTGTAACCCCAATGAAATAAGACACATATTAAGAATGTTTTTAGCAAAAAAGATGATAACTACTGGCTGTAAAGTGGCAAAAGCGGCAAACGCTGTGTTATATCTTTCTTGACCAATTCCGTTAAAAAAGGAGAGTAAGAATTGATTCCAGGAAAAAAGAACCATACTAAGAGAAAACAGGCCTAAATACTTACCAGTATCCTGAAAGTTTTGTCCTCCCAAAATCCTTGCTATCTGATGTGGGTAAAGGTTAAAGATGATAGCGCCAGCAATACCTAATAGAAACATTACCAAACCTAGCTTTTGAAACATGGGTAAAACTTTTGTTCCGGCTGCGTGCTTTTTGGCAGAGTAGGTTAAAACAAGAGAACTTAATGGAGAAAGGCCAAAAATAATAGTTCTTCCTATGACTGATAGCGATGAGTAAATACCAGATTGGTAAGTATCTAGAATGATTCTAGCCAAGAGAATGTCGACTGAGATGAAAGAAACGCTTGATGCTGAGTTCAGAAAGCTAAAGTTGGCAAGCGATTTTAAGTTCAGATTAAATTTTGTTTTTACTGTCAATTTTGGAAAAACAAAGAACCTGATCCAAAAAAGGGCTATTATGGTTGCGACTAATCCGCCGGAAACTTGACCAACGACAGCTCCTAGTGATCCAAATCCTAAGAAAATTAGAACAAAAGAGATGATTAGAGTAAAAATTACAGCTATTAAACCAAAAATTGAGTGCTTCAAAAGCAAATGCATGCCAAGTAAGTATCCGCCGACAATGGTTTGCAAAGATGAGGTAAGAGAACTGATTCCCAGAACAATAAAAGCAATTCTATTGGCGCTAAATATGGATGCAAGCGGGGATGAGAAAATAATTACTAAAGAACTAACCAAAAGGAGTGGATAAAAAGTTTTTTGAAAAATAAAATAGAAAAATGCGTTCACTGATTTAAAGTCCTTTTTACCAACAAAATGAGAAACTGATTTTGTAGTTATAGTGGCAACTGTAGCAGTAGGGATAGAAAGTAAATAGATTAGAGAAAGATAGGTTAAAAACTCGCCATATTGACTAGGAGTGAGAAGTCGAAGGAGGACCAGGTGAAACAAATAACGGAATATATTTAAAGAAAAACTACCAGAATAAAAAATAAAACTTGATTTTAGTCCCTCCCCAATTAAAGCCATTTATCCTACAAATATGCCCTTACTAAAAATTATGAAGTTTAATATTAGCAGTAAAACGGAAAGACAATAATATATTTTTTTTGTAGTTCTGTTTTGCTCGCTTAGCCAACTGGTTAGGACTATAAAAAACGGAGGACAGGTTAATAAGAAGCGGCCAATACCGGAGAAGCTACCCCAAAGTGAGGGAACAAAAAAAATAATTAATAGGTATATCCAGTAAGAGAGAGGTGTTTGTTTGAACCTGACAATTAGCAGATAGATGACAAGCAAGCTTAATAAAAACTCCGTAAGGATGACAGCAAACAAGAAACTCTTGTGATCGACAAAGATAATCATTTTAAGATACCTTAAAAAAACTTGGTGAATAAAAACAAATTTTGTGGGTAAAGATGGTAAAAAGTTTAAGAAATCACTGGTATAAACTTCTAGATACCGAAGGTACGTAAAGAAGCCGATTGGAGGAACTAAAAGCAGTAGAGACTGCTTGGTAAAAATAGCCTTCAACCAGTTTTTGTGGGAGTCAAAGTAGTCTATTAGTATTACTAGCCACAAAATAATACCGGCTGCTCGAGTGTAGGAGCTAAGAGCGGCAAAAGTAACAGAAGCTAGAAGATTACCTTTCTTGAGACTAAGTAAAGTGGCAAGGGACAAAAAAAGAAAAAGAGATTCTGAGTAGGTAGTGGTTAGAAAAAAGGAGCTAGGAAAAATTAAAAGTAAAAAAACTGAAAGTCTTGATTCGGACTCTGACATGTTTAAGCGTACTAGTTTATAGAGGAGAAAAACTGAGCCCAAACCAAATAAATGAGAAAGAAATAGAGCGGAATTAAAATACCCAAAGAGAGGTGAGAGGGCACTAATAAGTGACGGGTATAACGGGAAAAGATTGTAGCTATAGTAAGTCTTTGGCGTACCATACCCTTCTTTAGCTAGGTTTAAGAATTTTATTCCATCAAAGTTTGATGATGATTGAATAATTTGAGGGAATGGGATAAAGAGAAGCATAATTGCCAATAGGGCAATTCGCCATTTGACAAAAACCACAAAGAGATTAGTGATTGTTTTCATATACTTTTTTGTAGACAGCCTCTGTTAGCTTGGCGGTTTTTTGCCAGGTAAACTGTTTTGATTTTATTCGATTAATTTCAATATATCTCTTTTTTGCTTTTTCACTCATTTCAAGAACTTTTTTGATGGCTTTTTCCATAGATTTGAGGCTGGTTGGGTTAAAGGTAATTGTGTCTTGATGATAAATTTCTGGTAGGCTGGAGCTATTTGAGCTGACAACTGGACAGCCGGTTGTCATTGATTCTAAAAGAGGCAATCCAAAACCTTCATACAGCGAAGCCTGGACATGGCACAGTGCCATTCGATACATTATGTTGAGGTCTTCGTTGCTAACAAACCCTGGTCTGATGATATGGGGATAAACCTGAAGTCTGACCATGTCTATAAGTTCTGGCGGTACCGGTTTTTTTATCTCTTCTATTAATCTAGATCCAACTATTACTAGCGGTATACCGAGCCTGTCCGTAACTTCTGCCAAACTGGGTAAATTTTTATTTGGATCAGGACCGCCAGGAGCGGAAATTATAAATTGCTTGGGAAGGTTATACTTTTTTGTTATTCTTATTTTATCTTGCTCGGTTACGTTTTTATAAAAGGCATCACTAACAGCAAGATGAGTAACATGGATCTATTCTTTGGGAATCCAAAAAATCTTAACTAGGTCTTTTTTTGAATTTTGTGAGTC
>CAZQDQ010000060.1:0-5356 GCA_964592455.1 uncultured Pseudomonadales bacterium | reverse complement strand
GATGCAATTAGAGCTGATGAGGTTTTTGCAACCCTAATGGGATCGGAAGTCGCTCCACGCAAAAAATTCATCCAAACTCACGCCACCAACGCCAATTTAGATATTTAAAATTTAATAAATTAAACAAAAAATGACAGACTACAACAAACTTTTTAATCCCGGTAACATTGAAAATGATGAGATAAACGTTGTTAACGAAATCCCAATGGGTTCAAATCTAAAAATTGAGTACAGACGAGATACTTGCACATTCCAAATTGACAGAATTGAACCAGTCATTTTTGCAAAACCAGTTAATTATGGCTTTATTCCCCAAACCTTAGACGGAGATGGGGATGAACTAGATGTTTTGCTTTACTGCGAAGAGTCGATACCAACAGGTGTACATTTAACCGCAAAAATTATTGGTGTTCTAAATTTTGAAGATGACGGTGAAATAGATCACAAAATTATTGCTGTTCCAAGTGATGACAGAAACAACGGTAACAAAATAAACAATTTGGAAGATCTCGGAAAAAAGTGGATGGAGCAAATAGAATTTCACTTCAATCACTACAAAGATCTTAAAAAAGCTGGCACAACAAAAGTTTTAGGATGGGGAAACGTAGAAGAGGCAAAAAAAACAATCAAAGAGTGTGTCAATAGATTCTCTTTAAAACAGTAAACAATAAAAATGGAAGATCAAGACCAACAAAACCAAACCCCGGTTAACCCAAACATTCTAACTAGCGAACAAAACACAGAATGGGGTGTAATAAAACCAACAAAGATTATCGACGAAATGGAAAAGTCTTACTTAGACTATGCCATGTCCGTTATCGTCTCGCGCGCTCTTCCAGACATTCGCGACGGTCTTAAACCTGTTCATCGCCGCATTCTTTTTGCTATGAAAGAAATGGGGATAACCCATAAAAGTAGCTACAAAAAGTCTGCCAGCACTGTCGGTGAAGTTCTTGGTAAATATCACCCCCACGGAGACCAAGCAGTCTACCAAACCATGGTCCGTTTGGCCCAAACTTTCTCCATGCGCTACCCACTTATCGACGGTCAGGGTAACTTTGGCAGTATTGATGGCGACGGCGCAGCTGCCATGCGTTACACCGAGGCTCGTTTATCAAAAATCGCCAGCGAGCTTCTAGAAGACATCGACAAGAAAACGGTTGATTTTGTTGACAACTTCGATGGTTCTCACCAAGAACCAACAGTGCTACCAGCCAAATTACCAAACCTACTATTGATGGGCTCCGACGGTATCGCTGTAGGTATGGCTACTAAAATTCCACCACACAACCTATTAGAAGTAGTTAGTGCTATAAAAGCATTCATTAAAAAAGCCAAAACCAGCAACGTTAAACTAGTAGACGACAAAGACTTAGTAAACACTGATTATAAAAACTTAATAGGGGATTTGGACAGTGATATTACCATAGATGAACTTTGTGAGCATATTAAGGGTCCAGATTTTCCCACCGCCGGTATCATTTTCGATAAAAACGAAATCAAAAAAATGTATCTAACTGGCAAAGCCAGCATCATCAATAGGGGAGTAGCAGAAATTGTTGAAAAGAAAAATGGTCGTCTGCAAATTTTGATAACAGAGCTGCCTTACCAAGTCAACAAAGCCAAACTAATCACAGACATAGCTGAACTTGTCAAAAAGAAAAAAATAGACGGTATTGCTGATCTTCGCGACGAGTCAGATAGAATAGGTCTTACTGTTGCCGTTGATCTCAAAAAAGATGCTAAGCCAAAAGTAGTCCTTAACGCCCTCTATAAATACACCGAACTTCAAACCAGTTTCCCAGCCAACATTGTTGCTCTGACCTCCGAAGGAACTCCACATTTACTAAATCTTAAGCAAATTCTTACCGAATACACAATTCATCGTCAAATGGTCGTTGTTCGCCGTAGCCAATTCGAATTGAAGGCTACCCAGGACAGAGCTCACATTTTAGAAGGGTTGTTAAAGGCCCTGGCCAACATTGACGAAGTCATTGATACTATTAAAAAAAGTCCAGATACCGAAACTGCCAAAGTTAACTTGGTTTCCAAATTTAGCCTATCTGAAATCCAGGCAACAGCTATTTTGGAAATGCAACTTAGACGTTTGGCTGCACTAGAGCGCCAAAAGATCGAGGCCGAGTACCAAGAGCTAATGAAGACCATCGACCAACTAGTTGCTACTCTCAAGGACCCCAAAAAAGTTTTATCTATTATCACTGACGAAATCAGCAAACTTGCCGCAGAATACAAAGAGGAAAGAAAGACCAAAATAATTCCCAACTCTCCAGATAGTTTCTCAGAAGAAGATATGATTGCCGCTGAAGAGACTTTGGTAGCACTTACTAAATCTGGCTACATTAAACGTATGCCGCTTGATACTTTCAAAACCCAAAAACGCGGTGGCAAAGGAGTTTCTGGTATGACTATTAAAGACAGTGACGAAATTCAATTACTAACCAATGCCAATACTCACGATAGACTTTTAGTTTTCACCAGTAAAGGTAAGGTTTTCTCACTAAAAGTCTGGGAACTGCCAGAAGGTAGCAGAACTAGCAAAGGTCAAGCCATCATTAATCTCATTAACATTGAAACAGACGAGAGTATCCAGTCCATACTCAATATGCCTACTCAAGTTAATAAAAATGATTTTCTTTTCTTTACCACCAAAGCAGGAATTGTCAAACGCACCCAACTTAGCAAGTACGAAAATATTAAAAGTAACGGTCTTATAGCTATTAAGCTAAATGCTGGCGATAGTCTGGTTTGGGTAAACCGCACCACAGGAACTGACCATATATCCCTAGTCTCCCGCGAAGGCAAATCAATTCGCTTCCAGGAAAAAGATGTCCGGCCCACAGACAGGGACACTATGGGAGTCAGAGGAATTCTTCTCAAAGGTAATGATTACATTATTTCTATGGAAAGTTTTAAGGCGGAAGAACCAGTAGCAGTTGACAAACGCACCAAAATTTTCAGAGACCTACTTGTCGTTACCGAAAATGGTATGGGCAAACGCACTCCCTTAAAAGAATACCCTGTCCAAAACAGATCCGGACAAGGTCTAAAAGTTAGTGAAACAACAGACAAAACCGGCAAGGTCTCAGGAGCACTGTTAGTCGACAATAGTAGTGAAATGCTTTTAATTACTACCTCCCAGGGCCAAGCCATAAAACTTCCTATCAAAAATATTCCCCAATTAGGAAGAGCTACCCAAGGAGTTATCCTTATGCGCTTTGCCAAAGAAGGTGACAGTGTTGCCGCCATTGCCGCCATCTCAGAAACCGAAGACTAATTACTTCAAAAACTCGCTATGAATCCGCTTTAATTGTGGATTTGTAACATGAGTATAAATCTGGGTGGTTGCTACATTTTTGTGCCCAAGCATCTCTTGCACACTCCTAAGATCTGCACCACTTTGGAGCAGAGTAGTGGCAAAAGAGTGACGAAGTACATGTGGGCTTACCTTAATAGCTATCCCAGCAGTCCTTCTATATTTTTCTACAATCCGCTGAATTCCGCGCACCGACAACCGGGCTTTTTCACCAGAGACTGAAGGGTCCCATTCACCACCCTTGGGAATTCGAATCCACAAAGCTCTATACGGGTCCACCCTAGCCGACAAATACCGGTCTAACCAACCACACGCCCTCTCTGATAAAAAAACTACTCGCATCCTACGCCCCTTACCCAAAATTCCAAACTCACGCTGTTTTAAGTCAATTTTGTCCACATCCAATTTTGCCATTTCCGAAACTCGAAGACCTGTACTAAACAAAACTTCCAGTATTGTTCTATCCCGCAAACCAGACATTTTCGACGTATCTGGCGCCATCAACAACCTCTCTACCTGTTGTCGATCCAAAAACTTTATCCTGTGGTCTTCTGTTTTTGGTAGGTCAATTTTTTCTGGGGACAGAGTTTTTATCCCTTTTTTTGCGCAGTATTTTAAGAACGCCCTCAAAGCAATTACATAGTAACTCTGTGTAGTTCCAGACAATCTTTTTCCGTCTTTATCCTCAAATCTAGCCAAATACAATCTATATCTTCGAACCATTTCACTAGTAAGTTTTTCAATATATTCTTGGCTGTAATTTTTCTCAAACCAGGCCCGAAACACCTTTAAATAGTGCTCATAATTTCTTATCGTAAATTTACTATAGTTTCTTTCCACTTCTATATAGCTTAAATACCTGCGGATCAATATTCTAAGGTCCAAATCTAAAGTCTGCTTCTTCATAATCTATATAAATATACCACTATTGTGCGACGCAAAAACTATAAAAAAAGCGCCCTTACTAATCAGGACGCCAAATACCACCACTCAAAATATATTTAACCGTTACTTCATCAAGCACACTAGGAATCGCATTTCTTAGGTCTTTATTTCTAATTTTCTTTCTGCTTTCCGACTCTGCAATTACATGGACCATCTTGTGACACCTGTTGCACAAACAAAAGCCATCATCATCACCACCAAATTCCTCATAAAACAAAAAATTCCTTTGGTTTACTGGTCTACCTTTTAGCAACTTAATACCAGCTGGGTGAGATGTAACTTCAAAATAGTCCGTATTGGGAATTCTTACTAAGTGCAGTGATGTTGCTGAGTGAACATCAATAGGTGAGTCGTTGAGGCCCTTGTACAAGTCATACCAATCAGCACCACACGCCTCGCATGCATACTTAGCCCTAATCAAGGCCATCTCAACAAGCTTTGACATAAATGCCATAGAGCCTCCAATAATTTAATTTACAAACCTATAATAACATAAATTTTTTAAACAGATAGACCTATAACACATATAATATATAATTAAAAACGTGAACTTTTTTTTAAGCTTTCTAATACTTTTCTTCTCTCTTTTTACCACCAGTGTCTCAGCTAGCTCACAGGCGCCAGCAACCATAATAAATGCCACCAACACAATAGGGGAGAACCAAGAAGTTATTAACCAGTGGCTTGAACTAGTCTTACATAATAATGCAACAAGAAAGTTTGTCAAAAACGAAAGGTCTGACTACTTTAAATACACCATATACAAAGCAGGGGAAGAAGTCATGCTTGCCGAAGAAGAAAGCGAATACATTATTTCCGACTACTACCGCCTTAAACAGTTAAGTTTCTTATTTTGGGTTTTTGTCTTTGTTGTTATCCTTATTGGTAAGTTCTATGGTTTCTCTTCATTGATTGGTATGGTTCTTTCTCTTGCTGTTATCATCAAAATTATTTTGCCTCAAATATCCTCCGGAACTAATCCCATTCAAGTCGTAGTTATCTCCTCTATTTTTCTCATTCCTACTACTTTTTACCTATCACATGGCATAAATACTAAGACCAACCTAGCCATAGTAG
>CAZQDQ010000059.1:0-5538 GCA_964592455.1 uncultured Pseudomonadales bacterium | reverse complement strand
ATAGCAAAAAAGGCAGCGGCTGGTTGGGATATTTTTTCTAGAGTTTCTTCGGCGACATCTAAAGTGCGATTTAGTTTATTTAAAGAATTTTTTAGCTCCTTTAGAACTTGAATGAGTTGAATGCCAACAATGACAGCAACGGCGGTAAGAAGAACTGTGGAAATTAAGGAAACAATTTGTGGCAAGGTCATAAATTAATCATAGCAGATGATAGATTGTAGACACGGAGTTTATTTTGAGATGATGGTGATGTTGATTTTTTTTGTTGTGGTGCGACCAAAACGATTTGTAGCTTTTATAGTGAGTTCTGTTTCTCCCAAGGGTAGACTAATTTTGGCACTGAACACTCCTTTTTCGTCTGGTTTGATTTTGACGTCGTCGCCAACACTAACCGAAGAGTCAACAGTAGTGATTCCGGAGACTTCGAAAGGTGAAGAGACAACAGAGTTTGGCTCTGGTTCTTGGAGAGTAAGTTCTGGAGGAGTAAGAACGGCTCTAAATTGGAATCCAAGATATACAAGAAAGACAAGGATACCAACAACAAAAGGTAGGTGTTGACTTGGATCGAAACTGATTTTGTTTCTTGGCGATGATTTGGTTTTTGGGGAGATTGTGTGATCTTCTTGTTTGTAGTCGCGCCGAAAAATTGCAACTAGCTCTTCTGGATTGCGATCTAGTCTTAGTGAGATGTTTCTTATAAAGCCTTTAGCAAAAGTTTCCGAGGGTAAGAGATGGAAGGCATTTTTTTCGACGGCTTCTAAGTATTTGATGTCAATTTTGGTAAGATGTGACAGTTTTTCGAGGCTGATTTCTTTCTTCAATCTTTCACTGCGAATAATTTCCCCAACGGTTTTCATGGGATGATTTTATACTAGTTACTGCTCGACAGTATCTCTGTTTGGCATGATATCTTCGAGGCTATTGACGATAACATCGCGAGGTTTGTTTCCTTCGGCGTGAGCTAGGACACCAGCCTGTTCGAGTTGGTCTAAAATGCGAGCGGCTCTGGCGTAACCTACTTCTAAACGGCGTTGGAGGAGAGAAGCAGAACCTTTACCCTCGGAAATACAAAGATAAGCGGCTTCTTCGAATTTTTCGTCAACATTACCCAAGGATCTACCGCCAACACTAAATTCGTTTTTGCCGGCTTTGGCCTTAGTTACTGTTTCATCTAGTTGAGCTTTGACACCAGTATTTCTAATAAATTCGATGAGGGACTTAATTTCTTTTTCGGAAACAAAAGCACCTTGGATACGAGAAGGTTTGGCGGATTCTGGCGGAATAAATAACATGTCGCCTTTACCTAAAAGTTTTTCGGCACCAGGACTATCGATAATAACGCGAGAGTCCATCATGGAAGTGACTTGGAAAGCAATGCGGGCTGGGATATTGGCCTTGATAAGACCAGTTAAAACATTAACTGAAGGACGCTGAGTGGCAAGAACCAGGTGAATACCAGTGGCGCGGGCCATTTGCGCCAGACGAACAATATTGTGTTCGACGTCGGCGGCGTTTTTACTCATCATAATGTCGGCCATTTCGTCGATAAGAATAATGATGTAATGCATGGCCTGAAAACCAGACATTTCGTGATAACCAACAATATTTTTGACACCAACTTCTTGGAAAACGCGATATCTACGTTCCATTTCGGCGACGGCCCAACTTAAGGCGTTGGCAACTTTTTCGACATCGGTAATGACTGGAGTTAATAGATGGGGAATGTCGTTATAAGGGGTGAGCTCGACGCGTTTGGGGTCGACCATAATGAATTTGACTTCTTCTGGAGAAGCGCGGAAAAGAATGGATGAGACAATGCTGTTGATGAGTACAGATTTACCAGAACCAGTAGTGCCGGCAATAAGAACGTGAGGCATTTTGGAAATATCGGTGACCACAGGTTGGCCAGAGACATCCAACCCTAAAGAAACAACTGTTTTTGACTTGCTGTTTTGCATAACTGGGGACTGGAGCATCTCCCGTAGGTTAACAAACTCTAGTGTTCGATTTGGAAGCTCGATACCGACAAGGTCGCGACCGGGGATGGGTGCCTCAATGCGAAGCTGGCCTTGAGGGGCGGCGAGGGCCAGGGCTAGATCTGACTGGAGGGCGACAATTTTGCTAAGCTTGGTACCGGTGGCAATAGAGAGAGCGTACTGGGTAACAGCAGGACCTTTGTGGACTTCGGTGACTTGGGTTTGGATACCAAAGGAGCCCAAAGTGTTTTGAATTATTTCGATATTTTTGTTGATGTCACCCCTATCTGCTTTGCCAAGTTTTTGGCTGGAAAGAAGATCCATGGGTGGATTGTGCCAAACTCCTGGGGCGGCTCCTGGGAGATTGTCTTTGTTTGTATTAAGATCAGCTTGAGGAACTCTAGCTTCTTTGATGAGAAGCTGCTTAGGATCAAAGGAGTGATGTGTGGTGGTTTGAGGAGTTGTAAAATCTTCGCCGCCAGTAATTTTGACTGAAGTATTTTTGATAGGGAAACTGCCAGAAGAGGTGGTAGTATTTTTACTAAAAGGATTTTTGAGTTTGTCAGTTAGTCCTGACATTTTTTCTTTTGAGGAGTTGATAAAGTTTAGAAGATCTTCAATAGAGGTTTCGAAAAGGATAAAAAAGCCAATAGCTGTACCAACCAGAAAAAAAATAATGGCGCCAGGAAGAGAAATGAGAGTGGTGATGGAGTCGCGAATGCCAAAACCAAGACTACCAGAGCCAGTTAACCCGGCAAGACTAACCATGGAAATAACACTGCCAAGTAAGACATGAGGATTGGCGATAGAGAGTTTGGCTGAAGTTAGCATGAGACCGCCCGAAATAAAAATAAACGGTAAAAAAATTAAGGGCCAACCTAAAAAGCTTTGGCCAATTTCGTAGACTTTAGTCAAAAAAACTCCCTGTTGAGAAAAGGAGACAGCGATGAGACCACCTATCCCCATAATAAGAACTGCTAAGACAGAGTTGACAGTGTCTTTTTTGAGATTGATTTTGTATGGTTTAGAACGTCTGCCTTTTTTGCGGGCCATAGCGTTTCTCATTATAGAGGATGTGCAAAATAAATGCTTGCAACTGATTGGTTATGAGATTGTTTTTCTTTTATTCGTAAGAAAATTTGTTTTTGTCACAACTGACCTACCAATTTCTTTTTCTAATTCTTTTTTGGCCACACCAGCAATCCTACCTCCCCGCTTGGCATCTTTTTTGAGTTTTGGCACACCTTGGGAATTTTCGTTTCTGTGAAGTTCGGTAGTAGCTCGCTCCCCGAGCATGGTAAAAATTAGTTCGAAGTCGTCCATGTGATCACGAAGATTTTCTTTTTCTAGTCCTTTTAGTTTTTTGTACTCTATGGGAGTAATTCCAAAAGTGGCTTTGGAAATCTCAGCTGTTAGAATTTCGTAGTCTCTTTTTTCTTTTGCTCCTCTTTGTTGCCACTCTTCGGTCAATTCTTCGCGGATGACTATTCCACGCATTCTCTTCTCTATCCAAGAATCTGGATAGCCTTTGGCTTTGTATAGAGCCCTAGTACGTTTGGTGGCCAGTTCTGGGTCTTCGATTTCTTGGACTCTTTCGTAACCGACTTTGGCTAACCACATTTTGAAAGGTTCGGCTTTGAGTGAGGGTATGGATTGGATGATACGGAACACCTGCTCAGTATTCCCTGCCAAGGTAATTCTTTTTTTGTTTGTGTCAGTAATCATTTCTACCTGGGGACAGTTTGTCCCTATGTAAATACCAAGAGGCAAATCCCTTTTGCGAAGTTTTTTTAGATAATCAGTTGGGTTTTTGCTGTCGGTGAGTGCACTGATAATATCAACAATTGAAAAATACCACTCACCTTGGAAAATAACTTTTCTAATTTTCTTTCCTTTAAAGATTGCTATCTTACTAATGGTATCCATACAATCATTTAATACCAAATATAACCCGAAGTCAAGGAGTTGAGGAAAGTTTAGACTTCGATGAGGTTGACAATGACCAGGGGACGGCGCTCAGTCGTTTTGAAGGCAAACTGTTCGAGTTGGCCTTCGATTTTCTTTCTCATAAAGCCCCAGTCGGTGGCTTGACCCTTGAAGTCATGCAAGCACATTTGGACTTGGCGTCGGGCGTCCCTTATTAAATCTTGGTTTTCTTTTTGATAGACAAAACCACGAGAGATAATTTCGATTTCGCCGGCAATCTGTGAGTTTGAGCGCTTGATAGGAACAATGGCAACTAAGACACCGTCCTCGGACATGACTTGGCGATCTCGAAGAACTACCGTGCCAACATCGCCAATACCTAAACCATCGACATAAATATTTTTGGTTTCGTATTTGGGACCCTCCTTAACGGTTTTGTTTTCTAAAATAATCGATTGGCCTTCGGTAAGAACTGAAACTTGGTCATTGCCATAACCTAAATTTTTGGTCATTTTTTTGTAGAGCATCATATGGCGAACATCGCCGCCGATGGGGATAATATGTTTGGGGCGGACTAACCTGGCCAGGAGAGCCATGTCGCCACTGTAGCCGTGCCCAGAAACGTGCAAGTTTTCGGAAGTACCAGAATAAACAACTTCAATACCTGTTTTGTAGAGAGTATCCATAATGTTGAAAATGTCTGCATCATTACCTGTTCCTGGGATAGCATTGGAACTGATGATAACTTTGTCACCTTTTTTGAGTTTGGCTAACCTGTGCTCGTCGTTGGCTAACCTATGCATAGCTGAGCCAACCTGTCCTTGGGAGCCGGAAACAATAATGCCAACTTGGTTAGCTGGAAAGCGGCCAATTTGCTGAGGCTTGATCATCATACCTTTGGGGATTTTGATGAAGCCAGTTTTGACAGCGGCTTCGATGTTTTGCTCAACAGAGCGACCAATGATGGCCACTTTACGGTGATACCTAGCAAAACTGTCGATAGCAATCTGGAAGCGGGAAATAGAAGAGGACATGGAAGTAAAAATAATTTTACCGGTGGCGGTTCTAATTTCGTTGTCGATGGCGGTCATTAGTGTTCGCTCGGATGGACAAAAGCCAGATTTTTCGACACCTAAACAGTCGGTGAGCAACAGATCAACACCTTGCGTCCCTACTTCGGCCATACTAGCCATATCTGGAGGGAGGTTATCTATGGGGGTTAAGTCAAACTTGTAGTCGGCACCGTGATAAATATTGCCGGCAGGAGTTTTGATATATAAATGAAAACAATTAGGGACTGAGTGAGTAGAATGAATAAAACGAATATGAAAAGGGCCCAAGTTTAGTGTACCTTCGATGGGAGTCATTTTGTTTTTGATACCAAATTCACGGACACGAAGTTCGGCCATGGCTATAGATAATTTGCCTCCAAAAACTTCAACATCACCAAGACGAGGAAGGATGTAAGGCAAGCCACCGATATGATCCATGTGAGGGTGGGTGAGGACGATACCGTGAAGTTTTTTACCTGGTTTTTCTAAGTAGCTAACATCGGGAATAACAGAGTCGACACCGAGAGCGGAATCTTCGGGGAAGCCCATACCGCAGTCGATAACAAGTTGGTCATTGCCGTATT
>CAZQDQ010000058.1:0-5560 GCA_964592455.1 uncultured Pseudomonadales bacterium | reverse complement strand
GGCCTAAAAGATAATCCGGGAGTTTTTCGACTATAAGCTGGCAAGCTATTTGTGAAAGTTTGTTAATTAAGGTTTGACAGTTGTCGTTGATGTCTATGGTAATTTTTTGTTGGGCAATAATTGGGCCAGCGTCCAACTTTTCTTCCATTTCCATAAGAGTAACACCTGTTTCGCTATCGCCATTTAGCAAGCTTTCGGAAACACACAATGCCCCCCTGTACTTTGGTAAAAGAGAGAAGTGAATGTTAAGGGTTTTAAGAGTGGGCGCAGTCAACCAGCTTTGAGCAAAATATTGACCGTAAGCAACAACAAGGAAAATATCAGGTTTGAGCAGCTTTATGTGAGCTAGGTTGGCCTCGTCTAGCTTTTCTGGCTTATACACAGGTAGGTTGTACTTTTGGGCTGCAAGAGCCAGTGGGGAGGGGGTAATAATTTGTTTTCTGCCTATAGGGCGGTCTGGAGTAGTAACTACACCGACAACGTTTACAATTTTGCTATTTATGAGGGATTCAAAAATATCGGCAGTGAATTGGGCTGAGCCAAAGTAGACTAGATTTTTGAGCATAATTTGATTTTACTATATATCCTGTAGTATAATTGGGGCAAATTTTGTAGTTTAACAGGAGAGAAAAATGAGAAAAACCATGAAAGAGCTTTTTGACGAGTTTCTTTTTGAACTGATCTCAACAGGGGAAGGGATCCTGATATTAATTATTTGTTTTATTCTACTTGTATCAGGTGTTTGCAAGGCTGTTGCCTGGATAGGTACTTGGTCGACATTTGATGATAGGGTCACAGAAGAAATTACTTTTGTTCAGATTCCTGTTGAGTTTATCCTAAATTATCAGACCACTCCGCAAGTCGTTTATGAGACGATGGTGATACAAGGAGAGCTGGAGCACAAAACAGTCAAGAGCTGGAATGGGGATTTGATCAGGGAGGAGTGTGTAATTTCTGTTCAAATAAACTCTGATAAAGTGAACAACTTGATCGGAACAGCAAATGCTATTTTGTCTGCTGCTCGATTGCCTTTGCAGTATCAGCAACGAGGGGTGGCGTTTAGTAAGCCAATTGATTGTAATGCCACTGATTATTCTCAAAAGGTTTATATAGAGGTGACTGGTGCAGAAGGCTCTGGTGATTTACTTTATATTCGCAAGGGCGGTTTTGACCACGAAGAGGCGTTTGTAACTTTGCCAAGAAACTTGTACGACCTTGTGTTGCTGGCAGCCGTTAATGGGACCCAGTTTCAAATGCCAAATTATGCTCAGGCTGGTTGGTTTCGGGGACAAACATTGGCAACTGTAACTTACGAGGCAGGTGACCCGAATGGTTTGAACGCATGGGTGCAGTCTTGGTTGCCTGCTATGAGTATTGCTTATGGTACAAATTTGGCTGCGACTTCACCAGAAACGGTTGAGGTTGAAGTGATTGTTAGGTACAAAACAGTAGAAACAGGCAGTGGCCATCGTGAGTGTACAGTTCGGATAAAGGGCAACTGCAAAAAAGAAGAGTGGATTGCGGACACCAAGCAGGTCCCTGTCACAGAGATGAGACAAGTAACGACAGTTGAGTACTACATTCCGTAATCTATTGGCGCCCACATGGGGCGCCAATTTTAGTTTTCGAGGGGGACTAGGCCGTTTGGAGTTTCTTTTAGAATTGTTCCGCCTTGTTTAAGGATGTGGTCGGTAAAAAGAATACCGTTTAGGTGATCATTTTCATGCTGGACATAAGATGACTCCATGCCTTCAAACTTTCTCTTTTTGGTGACTATTTCACTGTTTTGATAGGTTTGGTATTCGATTTCTGCCCAGTAGGGACGATCAACAAAGCCCCAAATCTTGGGAATGGAAAGACAGCCTTCCAGCCAGCGTTTATTAGCCTTTTTATAGATATCAGAGAGCATGGCTTCGCTTGTGGCTAAAACCTGTGGGTTTATAAAAACTTCTGGTTTGCCATTTAGACGAACGACAAAAATACGCTTATCTATGCCTAGTTGAGTAGCAGCGAGCCCAACACCTTCTGGATTGTGGGCTGCTAACAAAGTGTCGGTGATTTCTTGGATTTGGATTTGTAGTTTTTTGTCGTACTTGCTCACCAGCTTGGCAGTCTTGCGAAGGAATGGGTTTGGAGTGGTGAGAATCTTCATACTACTATTTTATCATTATCCTGTAGTATAATTGTCCAAAAAGCTCTTTGAGAGGACATTATGAAAAATTTGTGGTTGGTGATTTGCCAGGTACTGTTTTCTCTAATTACTTTGGTAAGCGGAGCAGTGTTTGTTGGCTTGGTCTTTGGGAATGGTTTGATTACAGCAATATTTTCGATTATTTTTTTGCTAGATCTTATCTTGCCATTCCTGTGGTTTATGCGCTTTGTTGAAGAGAGAATTGGTGTTGACCAATACTTTACATTTGGACAGGTGCTGTGGCATATTCTACTTGTTTCGGTTCTGTACAAGTATGACTTTTTCCCTTCCGATGCAGTTGATTTTTTTGTGTTGGCTGTTTCGGTTTTTGCACTTCTTGGGTTTAGATACGTGACCCAAGATTCATTTTTAAAACAGGAAAGGTAGGATCGTCATGAAGTATATTTTCGCTACCGTTTTTGCTTTTTTGGTCTACTTGGCAGGACTGTTGGCTATTTTGGGGGAAGGTGTTAGATATGCTTTTTCTTTCGAGTGGTTGTCTTCCAAGGATAGTCAATAGCGAGTTGAGACTCCCTTATTTGGGGGTCTTTTTTGTGGTTAATTCCATTTGGGATTTGGCACCTTCGTGCAAGGGGAAAACTTCTAGAGTTTTGCTAAAGGCGAGGGTTGCTTGCTGGTTGTCGCCTGTACTTTGGTAGAGAATGCCTAGGTTATAGTAATTGGCTGGGTCAGTGGGTGAGAGTTCAATTATTTTTTGAAGTGTTTTGGTTGCTTCGTTGTGGTACTTTGGGTCAATAGTGGCCAAAGCAATTTCTGTTCTTGCTTTGTTTTTTTGCAAGTTCAAGTGGTAAGGATTTTTTTCTGTTGCCTGCTTGGTGTTTTTTAGGGCGTTTGCTATATATTCGTCGAAAATAGTTTGGGCTTTTTGTTTTACACTGGCCTCGCCTGTAGCAATGGTAGCCATTTGGGGGTAAATAATTTGGCTAGCAACAAGGGATTGAATGTAGCCTAGCTGACTTTGGTAGAGAGGCTCTGATGGGTTTAGTTTTATGGCAATTTCGTTACTTGCCAAGTTAGATTTTCCTTTACCATAATAGACATCGGCGAGCCAGATATTTTTTATTTTATTTAATATTAGAAGAGAAAATAACACAACAAGAGTTGTAGAAAGAAAGTTGCCTTTTGGTAGGGTTAGTTCTTTGGTTTTGTTGTCTTGATTGGCGATAAGTAGGGCGGGAAATAGAAAAAAGAATAGAGCAACATTAACGACAGAGAAGCCAATGAAATTAGTAATAAGGATGGAGACAAAGCCCAGGAGGAGAGGGAGTGAGATATCAGATTTCAGTTCTCGGATTTCAGATTTTTTTGATAATATTTTTAGGATTGAGAAGATTAGAAAAAGATAGGTGAGGAGGCCAAAAAAGCCAGAGGTGGCAAAAAAATTGAGGTATTCATTGTGAGCTTTGTTGTAGAGGAAGTCTGACTCGGAAGTATAGTTATGAGCTAAAGGACGAACCCAGTAGTAGGTGTATCCAAAAGTTTCTAAACCCGTACCAAAAAATGGATATTTTTTGCCAAGTTCTATGGCCCCGCTCCAAACAACACGGCGGATTACCATAGAATCCGACCCTGCATTACCTTTTTCTTGATAGTCTTTTTTGGCTATAGTGAGAGTGTCAGAATAGAAGGGGTTGATTTTGTTTAGAGAATTTAAGGTTTTTAGGATAGTATTTTGCTTTAGAAAAACAACTAAAACCAGTATGGGGGCGAGAAGAATGAAGATGGTTTTGTTTTTTTGTTGTTTTAGCCAGTAAGCAAAAAATAAAAAAAGAACTATAGCGGTTGCACCCAAACCAGACTGAGATTTGGTGTAAGTGATAGTGAGGAGGAAGAGACAAGATAATAGATAGTAGATCGTAGATCGTAGACGGTTGTGTTTATTGGTAAGGGCGAGGTGAAGCGGGAGGGGGAGAAGAGCAATCAGGTAAGCGGAGAGCCAGTTTGGCTGTCCTAGAGTGGAGAAGACGCGGTTTTGGACGTCTTGAACCCAAACATGCTTATCTATGCCCATATGCTCTAGAACGCCGTAAAAGGCTGTTATGGTGGCTGTGGCGAGGAGAGTTTTGATAATACCGAAGATGGCTTTGGAATCTTTGTAGAAGTGAGTGACAAAGGCATAGAAAAGTATTATGTAGCAGATGGTGGATATAAGTCCGCCGTGAAAGCGAGAGTAATAGCCCCAAAGACTGGTGTGAGGGTCAATAGAAAAGATAGTCGAGGCAACTTGGCTCACGAAGAAAAGAAAAATGGGGAGATCTAGTGGAGTTCTGACTAGAGTAAACTTGCCGACTTTGAAACTATTCAAAATCCAGCCAGTAGCAATAATAGTTGTCATAGCGTAGACAAAAATCATTTTGTTGAATTCGAAAACTTCGGTGGTGAATGGCCAGAGAAGAAGGGGGGTGACAAAAAGTAAAATGTGGAAGCAGATACGGATAAAGTTTGATCCCACTTCGCTCTGCGACCTGCTTGCCGGCGAGGCGGGGCTATGAGGGACTGCGGCATGCATGTTTTTTTGTTTGCCTGGCATGATGATAGTTTATCAGAGAAAAATTAGACTATTTGTCCCATACATGCCCGCTGGTTATTGTATGAGGTTTATGATTTGTATCTATTGCCGATTTAACCTTTAGATATGCAATTGCAGTTATGATCTGTGGTAGGTTTTCTTGAGTGACTCTTGTAGTGTTTTTTTGGGTAATTATTTCGGTTGCAATGTTTAGAATGTCATTTGTGAGAGACCCTCTGATTTGGTCAACTGTTTCTGGTGAAAGGTCCCAGTCGATAAATGGTTCTTGTTGGGTAAATGGTGGTTTATGGATACTTCCTGACTCTATGTAGTAAGCAACCAATCCCGTTTTAGTAAGCTGATCAACTAATGCCTTCCTGTTGTCGTTTGTATCAGTTGTCTCAGAATTCATTATTGCTTTGGTGTGTAAAAAGACATTACTGTTGACCCCCCTTAAAAAGCCTGCCACAGTTTGTCTTGAGTCTATTTCTTGTATAGCGGTGACTGAGTAGTTTGAGATATCTATATCTGCTAGCGTTTTTGCAATTACCTCTGGGTCGCTGTGAGATATGTTTAAAGTTTCAAATAAACGTACGACACTTTCGCCTGGACTTGGACTGGCAGGTTGAGATTTTACGATTAATGTTGTTTCTGTCATATACTGAATTTTAATACAAAAAAACCCGCAACGCATGGTTACGGGTTTTGAAACTGAGTTATTGATTGAAAGCGGACGTTGCATCCGACCCCATTTCGAGGCACTTTCCGGTGCCGACGTTTGGCGGATCGTATTGGGAGGTATATAGGAACACACTCCAGATCTGCCAACTAAAACAACC
>CAZQDQ010000057.1:0-5578 GCA_964592455.1 uncultured Pseudomonadales bacterium | reverse complement strand
ATTTTGCCAGCTGATACTTTCTATTTCGACAACAGACCCTGATGATCGATAAGAAGTTCCATTTTGATCATATCCAACCTGAGTTAGGCTGTTCATACACGCTGACGGTGCTTCATTCCAATTCTCTGGTGTGGCGAAGTAGGGTTGAGCGGTTTGGACAATGGCAATTCTTGTAGGTTCACTTCTGTCTGCCGCTGTTTGGCAGGCAAGAGAAGCTGTAATGAGTAAGATAATGGCTAGAAAAACAGGTTTTGTTTTCAATGTAATCTCCTGTGAGAATTTTGTGGGTATTTTATCCTATATTCTTTGAACAGTCAAATTGATTGCATTTTAGTAATTTGGTGTAGAATAGGGCAGAATTCCTTTGATAATATAAGGAGGTCGAAGATGCAACTCTCGCTTGATCCGCAAGTATTTTTGTTTTTATTTGGTGGGTTGATTGTTGTTTTTACTCTACTCATTTTTCGAATGACAAAGGCGAGTTGGTCAGGTTTATTGGCAGCCATTGTTATTAGCTTGATATTGACCGCATTGGCGTTTTACAAAACTGATCCTATTGCAGGGTTGAATGTCATTTTTTATTTGGCTGTGGGTTTGGGGGCAATACCTTTGTTATATTTTGCGACAAAATCATGGAGTGGCCTTGCTGGTTCTGTGATTTTTGCTTTGGTTGTTGTGGACTTGTATGCGTACTATACGCGCGCAGCCTACGGACTGTATGTAACTTTGGCTCTTGTAGCTGTTGTAGCTTTGGCAATTTATTTGACCTTTGCTCTGTATAAGTACAAGGTCAAGATGCAGAGTCAAGTCCTTTTAGGCTGTGGTAGAGATGATCTTCCGCCTAGTTTGCCAGCACAAGCAGACGTCTTTGCATATTTGGAAGACTTGTCCGTTAAGTTTCCGAATCCTAATAAAAGGGCAAAATACTTACTTTCTAAACCGTCTGAACTAGCAGCTGTTTATAATAGTCTGGATGCTGATACTTTGAGAGAAGTTAACAAACTTGGTGGCTAAAGATATAAAAACCACTCTTAGGGGTGGTTTTTTGTACAAAAAACTCCGCCTGTGGTGGGGCGGAGCCGAGATTGACTAGAAGTGAGCCTTTTTTGCAACTGTGTAAGTCAAATACAAATACATCGCGGACAATAGGCATAGGATACCTATAGTGTCAATGATGTAATTTTGTGGCCGAAAGGCAATATAAATCCCCGCGGGCATAGCAATCGTTGCCGCGATAATGAAAAAACAGAGAATTACATCTTCAGCGAATTTGTTTCTGACTTTTCTGGTGTTCTTTTTTTGATCGTACCAGTTGACATAGATCCCTCTTAGCAATATTCCGAGAATGAGGGACATGAATGTAGAAGTTACAATTGCTACTACAAATCCCCAGTAGTCGCCCAAGTCCAAAGCGTGAATTCCGCCTAGACTGATGAAAAGTGGCAAGCAGAGCGACAAACACAGGGTGGCTGTTATTTGATTCATTACTCTGGTCATTGGATCCTCCTTTTTTAATGTGGTTGTGTTTACTTATGAAGTGGATTAACTATATCCTATAGCTGTTGAAAAGTCAAGATTTGAGGCTAAAGTTGGTAGTTTGACTATATTTGAATGACTTATAGACGTGACTTGACAAACTATAGCCACAAGTGATATACTTCGCACTGGATTGTTATAGATGAGCTAGTTAAAGGTGAAATGGGTTTGGTTTGTAGTGCCACTTAATATCTGGCGCTACGGCTAAAGCCTTACGCGTTTCACCCTTTGCTAGCTTATTTTTAATGTTGACTTGGGGGAGGATAGATGTACAATATCTTTAGTTTGATGTGTTTTCTGAATTTCCAATAAGTTTGAACCCAAAAACTCCAATAAATTAATGTTTTTTCCAAAAAATTGTTTATAAAAATTATTAAATCTATTTAGATTTTATGCCTGTAAGTCGCAAAAAAGTTGAAGTTGCCCCAAAAGTGGCCGAAGAAGTTACCAAAGTAGCCGAAGCAGTTGTTGAGCCTAAACTGGAACCAGTTATAGCTTCTGTACCAACTCAGACCTTGCAACCACAACAAGCCCAACAAATGAGGCCTAGTTTTCAGCCTCGCTACAATAATTTCAATAGAAACCAAAATCAGAGAATGTATAGTAATAGTCGACCTGTGGTTGCTTCCGAGCCTGTAGTAACGGAAGAAGTAACGGGGATATTTGATCAGACAAACAATGACGGCAGAGGAATGGTGAGAGCTGGTTTTAGGTCTTCGGAACTTGATGTTGTAGTCTCCTCGATGATGGCGCGGCAAATACGCCTTAGAGCCGGTGACATGGTCACAGGTTTGGCCCGTAAACCCAAAGAGAATGAAGCATATGGGGCGATGATGCAGATAACCAAAGTTAATGGTCAGGAGCCAAACAAGATGTTTGATAGACCTCGTTTTGAGAAAGGAATTCCAATTTACCCGTTTGAAAAAATAAAATTGGAGACTGGCAAAGAAACTTTGTCGACTCGTTTGATAGACATGGTGGCCCCGGTAGGCCGCGGGCAACGTGGACTGATTGTGTCGCCTCCTAAAGCTGGAAAAACAACAGTTATAAAAGAAATTGCCAGTGGTATTGCTACAAACTACCCAGAGGTACACTTGATGGCAGTTTTGGTGGGTGAGCGACCAGAAGAAGTAACTGATATTAGCAGGCACATATTGGCAATTACCAAAAACAGTGTAATGCCAGGGGAGACGGCGGCTAGTAATTTTGACGAAAAAGCAGAAGACCAAACAAAAGTATCGGAGCTTGCCTTGGAGCGAGCGAAGAGACTGGTAGAGATGGGTAAGGATGTGGTGATTTTATTGGACTCGATTACCAGATTGGCTCGTGCTTACAACTTGGCAATACCTACTTCTGGGAGAACTTTATCGGGTGGATTTGACCCAGCGGCGCTTTACCCGCCCAAAAAGTTTTTTGGAGCGGCTCGAAAAATTGAAGGTGGAGGAAGTCTTACTATTATTGGTACAGCACTTACTGACACTGGTTCTCGTATGGATGACTTGGTCTATGAAGAGTTTAAGGGTACAGGAAACATGGAATTGCATTTGGATAGGAGATTGGCTGAGCGTCGAATCTACCCAGCTATTGATGTGATGAGGTCTAGTACCAGACGAGACGATTTGCTTTTTGAATCGATGGACTACCAAAGCATAATATTGATGAGAAGAATGCTAGATATGCTTAATGATGGTGAGAGAACAGAAGTATTGGTGGGCAGAATTGCCAGAACAAAGAGTAACAAAGAGTTCTTGGCTAGTTTGAAGGATGGGGGGTAAAAAAACCTGCAAAGCAGGTTTTTTTAGAAGGTGATAATCAAGACCAGGATGGCTGTGACCATGGTGACAAGGTAAAGCCAACAACCATTCTTTCCTGTTGTTGGTTCACTTGGGGAGAGTTTGACGCTCAGGTTGTAGTTCAACCCGCCCGGAGTCAAGTGTCTCCTCTTCAGACTTTTTTCAATCATTTCTCTCAGGTCAGACATGTAATCTCCTTAAATCAAATGTTCTACTATTTGTCCTATATTGTACTTCTTGTGTAGTGTTTTGTCAATCTGGTTTGCTGGTAAACTGAATATTGTGAGGTTATTTAAACGTGCTTGGTGGATGTTTTTTTTAATGGGTTTAGCCTTGGTTTTGGCGTTTTTTGGCCTAAAGTCCTCTGGGTTAATTTTGGCTGTAGAGAAGGTTGGAGAGTTGCCGGTAAGAGGTTTAGCAAGGGAGGAGTTTTTTGGAGTTATTGATAAATACGAGCAAGAGAAGAGAATACTGGTTTTACTTCCTACTGGTGAGAAATTGTACTCGCTTGCTGAACTTGGAATAGAGTTTGATAAGGGGGATATGTGGTATCAGAGGAATGATGTAACAAATTTTTTGGGTGAGGTGAAGCCAAAGCTGAGAGTGACAAGGGCATATTTGGATGTTTTGCCAGATGAGAAAGAGGAGTTTAAGGCTGTATTTAATGTTTTAACAGGCTTTTTTGAATTTGAAAACAGAAAAAGAATATTGAGGGTAGACATTAAGGATGTTGTGGAGGAAGTTGTAGTTAGTTATGGAGCTTCCTTGATTCGAGTTGCACCAAAGCCAAAGTATATAGATGATGAGTCTGACAAATATTTTAAAATTAATGAGTCTTTGGTGAAAGTATATGAAAAACCGCTGATATTAAAGGTAAAGAGCGGTCTTGGTTTTGTGGAGCATACAATTGCTAAAGAGAGAATAATAAAGACACTTAATGTTGAAAGTCTTAAACAGGGAAAAGCTGAGATTGTTAATAGAAGCTATCTGTTGGAAGAAGTTTTGCCTAAATTAACAAAAGAACAGAAAGATTATTTTGATGTTGACCTTGCATATGCAAACCTAGAAAATGAAATAAAACTTAGATTTGAAGAAGGAAGGGCTAATGAGGCAGTTTTGGGGATAGATGATGGCCCGAGCAGTAAGGGGGAGTTGGCTAACAAATATTTGGAGATAGATATTTCACAGCAAAAAATGTATTTTTTTATTGGGGGTGAGGTATATAAGGAGTACAAAGTGTCGACTGGAAACTATTACCCAACACCAGTAGGTCAGTACAAGATACTAAACAAAGCACCCAAGGCTTACTCGGATATTTTTGGAGTTTGGATGCCGTACTGGATGGCTTTTTCGTATGCTGAGGATATTGGGGCGTATTTGGGGATTCACGAGTTACCATATGTATTAGGTAACGATGGAGAGAGGACTTATCGGTTTGGTTATTATATTGGGAGAAAAATGACTGGTGGTTGTGTAGCTATGGAGCCAAAAGATAGTAAAGAAATTTATAACTTGTCTGAGGTAGGAATGGTTATTAATATAGTGCCATAAAAAAAGCCCTCCTTTCGGAGGACTACCTGTTGGGATCAAAATCAGCCAGGACATTTGTTAAAAGTTCGGCCATAATGCCAGTTCCCGGTGTGAAGCTAACGAAGATTTTGTTGCGGCTCCAGGTAAAGTTGGCAATTTCAATGTATAATTCCATTTTTGCACCAGATGGTTTGAGAAAAATGGAAAAATTAGTTCTTTCATCGAAGTCAGGATCGTAGTCAATCAAGAACTTATAAGGACTGTTCCGAAGATAGTCAACCAGTTTTGAGATTATTTCTTTCATTGATTGGTTTCCTTTAATCTTTGGCAAGTGATGGGAGTAATGGTGGGGTTGCCTTGGAAGCCGAAGGAAACTTCGAATTGGGCCAGGTAGCCGATGGTGCCATCGTTTGCCTTTAGGGTGGATTTGACGGCGGTGTTTAGCAGGTTACCGGTAAGTGTGTAAGTACGAAGACCTACAATCTTGTAGGCTTTTGGCCCGCCAGGACCAAAACGAATGGTGGTATTTGCCATGCCAGGGACTGAAAAGGCTGGGTAGATATCGACTTGAATCGTTCCGGGGTTTTGAGTTTCGTCGATCCAGTAGACTGAGCCGTTGAAGCCTGGGTTGCCGAGTGGCTCGAGATATTCTTTACAAACTTCGACGATGGACTGGTAGGTAACTTGCTGACCAGCTCTATCGTAGTCGTTTGCGTTTG
>CAZQDQ010000056.1:0-5667 GCA_964592455.1 uncultured Pseudomonadales bacterium | reverse complement strand
TAAGTTGGTGTAGTAATTAACCCTATCGGTGAGATAAAAGTTAAGCTCTTGAAGATAGAAACTAAGCAAGGCTTTCTCGGCTTCTTTTTTGTACACTTCCTTACTAAAACCACTAAAAATTTTTAAATGAAGGTGGTAATCGTTTAAGCTTACAGCAGTTCTTATTATTTCCTGTGATTCGATCACTTTTAGAGGTATATCATGACCGTAGACAAGGTGTTTTTCACCATTGAAATAGTCCTTGTTTGCTGATTTTGGTTGGCGACTTAAAATATTACTTATCCAGCCGCTTTTGGACTGAACAAAACTGTTTATAGAGGACGAACTCACCCAAAAAGGAGCGGTTACATGAACCTGGACATCTTTAACATTAAGACTTATATTACCTAATAGTCTTTTGCTTCTTTTTAGAGTGTACTCAAATTCTGGCACTTTTCAATTGTATGACATGTTTTTGACTTTGGAGGTAGAATATATGATATGGGACTAACAGAATGGATAGAAAGAAGATTAAATAGTTACCCAGCAATTGATTTGAACATGGAAGGTGTTGAGTCTGAAGGAGAAAGGGATATCTCCTGGGAAAATGATGCTCAAAAAAGAAGAATAAGGTACATTGTTTTGGGTGGTGGATCTTGGGGAAGTATATGGACGAAAATCTTAATTCTTTCGTCGACAGACCCACTAGTAGGTACAGAAATGATGAGGGTGGAGATAAGCAAGGACAATGACACCGGAAAAATAGGCAAAGCTGTTTTTGTGGATGTCTTTAAGTTTGATGGGGGCAAGGGGAAAACGGCAAATTTTGTATATGAGATTGATAATGATGGGAAAAGAGAAGAATCTGGACATGTTTTACAAATTAGTGAAGGAGAGGTAGAGGACTACATAGAAATTTTGAAGTACGAAAGCATTAGGAGTCTTTCTGACCTACCAGAGCGGATTGATGTTGAAGAAACCATTAGATTGTTTGTTGAACAAATAGAAGAGAGGCGGATGAACCTGCCTACTCTTATAGCGGCCTAACACTAAATAAGATCTTCAACTGTTGGGTTTACCACTTTTTTGTAATCTAGTGAGGTCATTCCTATAGAGAAACGTTTATCACCGGCATTAAAAATTATTCTTTGCTTACCAAACAAACTTTTTTCCACATAAACCTCTAAGTTAAATAAGTTACCAAACGGTGGCACTCCACCGGGCATTACACCGCCGGTAATCTCCCCCACCTCTTGCTCGGTAGCAAAGCGAATGTCCTTTGCACCTAAGATTGTTTTTAATTTTTGATTATCAAACCTTTTATGGCCTGGAACCACTACCATAACAAATTTTTTGTCTTGATTACTTTTTTTTACTCGAACTACAAGGGCTTTAGCGCCTTGTTCTAAAGTATATCCAGTTCTAACTTTGGCAGCCTCCTCACTAGTTCTGACTGGTTCGTGTTCAAAAGTATCAAAAACAACATGATTCTCCTTGAGCAAACTTATTATTTTGCTAACAACTGGGTGGTAGTCCATGCAAGTATTATATAAGCGAAATCTTACTTGAGATTTCTTTGTTAAAATTAGCTATGAGAGTTACTTTTATTCATGGCAATAACACCATGCATTGGTCTGGTAAATGGTGTGGTTGGCTAAAGAAAGAGCTAGACAATCTAGGTGTAGAAAGTTTTTTTGAAACTTTTCCAGACTCAATTATGGCAAGGTCTAAATTTTGGCTGCCTTTTTTAAAAGGCTTCGTGAAAGTTACCGAAGAAGACATGCTAGTTGGCTGGTCTTCTGGGGCGGTGGCAGCTATGCGCTACGCTGAGCAAAACAAAATTGGTGGGTCGATAATCATTTCCCCTTCCTACTCTGATTTAGGCGACGAGCTAGAGAGAGTAAGTGGCTATTTTGATAAACCCTGGGATTGGGAAGCGATAAAGAAGAACCAAAAGAAAATAACATTAGTTTATGGTGATGATGACCCCTATATTCCCCAAGATCAGTTTGAATATATTGCTGATAAACTTTCGCCAGAAGTAGTTAAAATTCATAGTGCTGGTCACTTTTTGGAACAGTCAACCTTTCCAGAACTTTTGGAGGTTGTAAAAAACTATCAAATATAACCTGTCTGCTTAGCTCTTAAACTTTAACAGAACCCCTTTGTGTTTAATGATGTTTTTGTAGTCCCACTGAATCTCAGTTGCTTTTTTTAGCCAGGCTTTTAGATCTGCTATGTCAACTTCTCCTAAAGCGTTATAAACAATGGAGGCATCTTTAAATTTGCCACTGCCAGGTTTTAGCTTTTTATCTTTAAAGTCAGCACCACTCCAAAACACAAGCTTAAGCCCTGCTTTTTGCTTGTTATAGCCTACCGTAGGGTTACCATCCAAAAACCACACAGGAGATCCATGCCAAATTTTGCTGGTTGATCCTGGTAGATTGTTATTGATCACTTCCATAAGCAAGTTACAGATTTTTTGGTCTTCCGGCAGTTGTTTTTGATTGTATTTTTTGATTTCTGCTTCCATGGGTAGATTATAAATTATCTACTTCCATCAGATGATAACTCTTTTTCTAATACTTCGTAAAACCTGTCTTTAGCTTTTTGCTCAAACCAAGGATGATGACCACAGTTTTTTAATAAAATAAATTTAAAGTCGGGCAATACTAGTGTTAGCGGTTTGCTAACTCCTTCGGCCGGGTGGGAATCGTAGTCACCGTGAATGGCAACTACTGGGCAAGTTATGGTTTTCCCTAGCTCTAGTAGTTTTCCAGTTTTTCTTAGTTGTTCTGCTTCGCTCCAAACTTTCTCATATATTTTAGACTGGAAGCTTTTGTTCGTGCTTAAGTTATCTCCATTTTTGTGTGAAATTTTCTTAAAAGAATCTGCTTTATCCATTAGCTCTCCAAATTCTTTAAAAATTTCGTCACCTGCTTGTCCACCTTGGAGTAAACTGATAATTTCATTTACTCTAATTACTTCTTTCTTTGAGAGACGCGATAGTCGTGTTGGCATTATTTTTTGAGCATAATTTTCTTCGAAAGGACCACTACTTACTAAAATTAGTTTCTTAACCAACTTTGGATATTTAGCAACAAAAAGGTAACTTAACCATGCTCCCCACGACCAACCGATGATGATTGCGGGGATTGAAGCTTTTTCCTCAATTACTTTTTTAAGCTCTTCTATTTGGCCTCCTATATAATCTTTGGTTTGTAGTGGTTCAATAACGCCGAAAGATTCCGATAATCTTTTTGCAACCGGTTTCATTTCGCCTGGAGCACCAGGGCCACCATGTACCACCACTACTACTAAAGGGCTATTTCCATAGATCCTATAATTGTCGTTCATGAGCGGGATAGGGGAATCGGACCCCCTTCTACTCCTTGGGAAGGAGTTATTCTACCGGTGAACTAATCCCGCGATGGAATGATTTTATAACAGACATGGCAGATATGCTTTATACTATTTGCATATGATGGGCAGATATAGAAGGTCGCAAGAGGGTAACAGATCCCGATTTTACTTATTGCTTTCAATAATTTTTATTTTTGTGATGGTTAAGTGGGGCTTTCCTCTTTTTATAAAAATAATTGCGGGAAATGGAGTTGAAGTGAAACGAACTGAGGAGGATATTATTCCACCACAGACGCCAATTTTGTCCGCGTTGCCAGAAGCTACTAATGGTGCAGAGATAATTATTGAAGGTTACACGGAAGGTGGAGCGAATATAGAGCTAAATGTAAATGATGTTTTGAACAAGACAGACACAGCAAAAGACGATGGGTTTTTTAGTTTAACAGCTAGTTTGCAGAACGGAAGTAATAGAATTCAAGTAAGGGCAGTAGATGCAGCAAATAATGCCAGTTTGTCGGAAATAAAATTAGTAAATTTAGATAATGAGCCGGTTGTATTAACAATTGTTTCTCCAAAAGACGGAACAGAATACATAGGTAAGAATAGTCAGGCAGTAGAAATAAATGGAAAGGTAAACAAATCAAACACCCAAGTATTAGCAAATAATTCTTTTGTGGATGTAGCAAGAGACGGAACCTTTACTCATAGACTGCAGCTTTCAAATGGAGATAACAATATCAAAATTGTTGCTTCTGATAAGGCGGGGAACAAGGATGAGGTTAACCTTAGATTGATTTATTCTCCTTAAGAGAGAAGCCTACTATCACCCAGAAAAGTGACATGATCCATATATAAAAGAAGCTGTTATTGAAAAGTGAATGAATTAGGATGGGCAATAATAAAAGATAAGTGTTTTTGTGTGAAGTCTTTAAGATAGCAAAAATTACAAACAAGAAGGAAACAAATCCCAGAATACCACTACCAGCAAGAAGGTAAATGTACGAGTTATCGACACTTATTTTTTGACCATAGGGACCAGTTAGCTGTCCAAAACCCACCCCGAAGAGCGGGTTTTGTCCTAAAAGCTGTAGGCCGTTGCCAAAACTTGCTAATCTAGAAGAAATTGAATATGTTCTAAAGAGGTTTACCCCCTCCCCGAATGGCTTTGGCGAAAATAATATTAGTAAAGCTAAAAGTGGAAATAGCAACAACAGTTTTTTGTATTTTTTTTGAAGGAAAATGGTAAGAGCGGTCAAAATGAAGGATAGGTAAGATGCTCTAGAAAAAGTCAGAGCTAAACCAACCAAGGCGAAAATTGAAGTAAGGTATTCCTTTGCTAGTAACAAGTAAACAATTGCAGTAGCTAGAACAGCCCCGGTAAAGTTTGGGTCTAGCAAGGTGCCGGCCAAACGATAGTAGTGATCATCAAAGCCAATGTTTTTGTATAACCTTAAATCTGGAAGTAGTAGGTACTGAGCAATTCCTAAAACAAAAAATGCCAAACCAGAAAAGCGGATCACTTTTTTTAGGTCATCCGAGTTTTGAATAAAGATGGAAAAGGCTAAAAATGGATAGACTAAGGTGCGTAGATAATATAAAAAGTTTATAGCTGGTGCCTGAGCTTTTTGTTGCCATAAAGAGTAGAGTATGGAAACAAGCAAAGAAAACCAAAAAACATTTAAGCTTCTAAAAAGAATATTCTTTTTGAACTTAATAAGATTGCCTCCAAATAAAAAGGTAATAAAGACAAAGAAACAAGCTATGTCTAACAAGTAGAAGCTAAAAATTTTGAGTAAGTGGCCAAATGGCCAAATTAGGAATGTAAGCAGAGTAGCCCATTTATTGGTTAAGCTGAAAAATTTGGATGCCGACGTCGTTAGTGTGGATGAGATCTCCATTTATTTCCTTTGGTTCTTGTTTGATAGTAACTAAGTAATTATAGTCCTTAGATATGTTTGCCCAGGAGGTGTGATCGAAAGCATAGGGAAAATAATACAAGTTGTGGAGTTTGTCGATGATAATTCTTTGATTTTTTAGGTTGTTTTTGACAAAATCGTCACTATCAATGAATGTATCGGGTAAACGAGAAGAAAGAGAGGTTAAATATTGATTTGTAGTTTGCTTTCCTAAGAGGTAGCTAACGTTTTTCTTAAAGGCATTTATTCTTAAAAGCACAACAGTGGCTGCAGATATAAGGAATAGATATTTAAATATTTTTTGCAAATTAAGAGGCAATTTGCTGACAATGGTAAGAGCAGAAATAATAACTGCTGGGTAATAGGGAAGAAAGAATCGAGCAGAGGGTGGGTCTAGAATTAGGGTGCT
>CAZQDQ010000055.1:0-5745 GCA_964592455.1 uncultured Pseudomonadales bacterium | reverse complement strand
CGACAAAATCAGCAGGAAACGAAGAAATATCATATTCGTTCAGCTTCCCGTTCGCCCAAGCAATGAATTCCTGGCCATAGAGATCAAGGAACCGCTTGAAGGCCGCCTTACCGAGCTCATTATCGTACACATTTCTCAATGTACGCATCTGTTCGATGAAGACAAATTGCTTCTCGTATGACTGAGTTCGTCCTTTTACAACCTCATCCGCGGTCTTAGCCATGATTTCAGAACACTTGTCAGCGTTGGCGGGATACAGATTATTGGTCACCAAAGCAGAAATCATTGCTTCTTTGTCGAGGATGCCATTGGGCGCTCCGTCAGCATCGTGAGCCGTATCGAACAAACCGATCGTGGCGTTACGCAAAACTTCTTCGACATTGCTATAGCAGTTTTGTGCTAGCCAGGTCATGTCCTTCAGTTTCAAGAACAAGTTATCATCAAACGCCTTCCACTCATCAAACGCAGCCGAAACAGTTGTCTCCTGTTCAAAGGTTGTTGTATACAACTCCTTGAACTCGACTATATCTGCACGCGTCAGCGTAGCAAAGCGATTGTCGCTGCTGTCATTCGTGGACCTCCCACACGCAGCCAAGACCATCGTGGCTAAAACAAAAAAAGTTAACCATCTAAACAGTTTCTTCATTTTTTCTCCTTAAAGTATTTTTGACCCGGCCAAGTTTTACTTGGCCGGGGTAGTTCTTTACTGATCAAGAAACACAGATCCGAGCATAAAACATCCGACAACAATGAAAAAGATTGTTGTGAAGGCTGCACTACGCATAGCACCTTTTGACTCGGTTTCGATAACCCAGTTAATGTCGCTGGCTTCGAGCTTAATATCAGTCTTCAACCAGTCAAGAGACTTCATACGAACTCGCAAAAATCCCTCAACTTGAATCCCTACTGACTTAAACCACTCAATAGCCTTTGGTGCTCTTCCTGGGTCATTGTCCATCATTTCTGCAAATTGTGCGTCGGTACGACCAAAAAGATTTCGGATGAAGCCATTTTGAGGAATGGATACTGACGTGTCATAGAAGCCATCACCACGCGGTGTTGATTGCGCGACAGGACTACCAAAAACGCTTTCCACCGTGAACGACATAGGTTGCATGTGATCCACCATAAACTTAATACCAACATTACCTGTCGGCATCCCTGTCTCCATTCGGCAGAAAGAAATCGTATTCGTTGCGGTATCCACACCACAACCAATCAAGATCAAGTTCTTAGGCGCCAACGTCATACCCCAAGTATTCTTATCACTAAGGTACGCCTTCGAAGCAATAATCCAAGCGGTCGGGTCATCAATCAGGTTCGCAGGAGCAAAAAACACCAACATCGAACCCTCAAGGCGAGGACCAACATTAATCGCCGTAAAACCAGCTGCATCTTGCCACTCGGTCGGGTTTGAAACTTGCAAACCGCCCAAGAATTGGACGAAGTCGTAATCCAAGGCAAAGTTTGCATCACTTCCATATCGACTATACGGCATGTTAATTGATGGCAACACTCCAAGATCCTTATACTTCTGAATCTGAGATGATTGTGCGGTCATGTTTTGAGCATCGCTGGCAAAAACCCAGTTTACATAGTCATGTCTGAAAGTGGCTACATATGGTCGATCTGCTTTAAGTGCAGCATCCATCGCCTTCCACTCTCCGGGCACAACAAACGGAAATGGATTCAGTGAATATGGCTCGAAAGAGTTGCGATTACTCGGGCCCCAAAGATAAGCTTCGTAGTTTTCCGGAGCCTGCCAACCATAGTCATCCCCAAAAATACCACTCGATCCAGGATCAAAACGAGGATCATAATAGTACTTCACAGGATTGTCAGGAATGTCAGATTTCATCAAACCGGTATGAGAATCGTCGAACTTATTACAGTCCTCTTTTCCATCACCGTTATCATCTTTCCCGGAATATTCCAAACAGACCTTTGAATAGAGCAACGAGTCTGGCATGGAAAAGTTAGCCGAAAAGCGCCATTCTTCGGTAAAATATGGAACATAACGAGTATCATGAACCATTTGACAGTCCTCATATGGCTCAGAGTTTCCATCTTCGTCAGTACGATATTTTGTAGTGCACTCCTCGTGATAGTTATAATTATAGGTCCAATAGAATTTGCAACCAGTACCACTATCAGACTCATGACACTTGCGAGTTTCCTGAAGGGCGCGAGTCGGAAAAACATGCAACTTTTCTACGTATTGATTTGCTTTTCTGGTTTTACCAGTATCAGCGCCGACTTCAACACCGTGAGTGGCAGCTTTTGTAGCTTGCGCCGAACCAATCATCAACATGATAAAAAAAACTATCACACCGACGATAACGCCTAACAAAGCTCCTTTCAAACAACCTCCACCACTGTTTCCAGTGGCTTTTGTCACAATAGCTGCAACACCCAAAATAACAAAGAGCGCCGCAATAAATGCACCTGTCATCCAAGCGGAATACACACTGCTATGAATTTGATCGTAAATCACAGACATGGCGGTCTTACCAGCCACATCCTGATCAGAAACCAAATTGGGTGAACAGGCTGAAACAAACAATACGAACAGCAAGAACAGTGAAGAATACGAAAACAACTTCTGTTTCAAATTACACCTTCCTTTCATCAGGATTTCAATGTCCTAAGAATTTAGCGACAAAGTCGCCACGAGGAGCCACAGGTGTGGCATACATGCGCTGGATGATAACACACTTAGTGTGTATTGTCAATCGCTATAGGCCTACCACCTCTCCCCTATTACCCTCAAAACCTCCTCATGCACCTTTTCTGGGCTCTGATTTGCATTTACCACCTCCCAGCCAAACTCGTGCGCTAGCTCCAAGTGTATCTCCCTATTTCTCTCCCACTCCCCCTCCCTACCATCCTCAAACCTGTGCCCCTTCTCTATTCCGCTACTAAACCTCTCTCCGTCCAAAAGAATTGATATGTCTGGCACCAGTAGGTCAGAGTTTATCTTATATAAATAAGACCTTGGAACCCCTCTAGTAAGCCCCCAAGCAATTCCGGTGCCCAAATAGTCCTCAGCAAAGACGTCACCTTGTTTAAGCAATTCTAGTAAGGCTGGCTCGTATTCTCGCCTATCCTGAGCGTAAATGGTCTGCAGCTCTAAGTCAGACAGGTTCAATCTCTCCTCTGGCGCACCTCTTAATTCTCTGTTTATTACTTGACCAGTTGGTGTATGGTAACGAGGATATTTGATTCGCACGTAATCTCTTTCTAAACTTTTCCAAGCAAGCTCCAACAAATCCAGCTGCTTACTCTTGCCCAAGTTATTAGCCGCATAGATAACTATGAATTTACCTCTGGCCTGAATTTGCATTAAATTTTACCTAGTCTTCTAAGCTCCTCTACAATATCCTGTGGCAGTTCTGCCTCAGAGTCGCCAATGTAGACACGGTACTCTGCCAATACCTCCTCGTAGCTCTTCCCTTTCACTTCATTTTTAGGCTTAAATGGCTCTCTCCCCAAACTCACTTCCCCCTCCCCGCCCACATACCACCTATGAAAATTGGAGTCGAATACTCTTTTTTCTGTCATAACTACCACCTTACTCTAACTTCTTTTTTATGTCTACTCTAAACCAACCTGCCACTCCGAAGCCTGTAAAGCGTAGGATGGTTGACAAATCCCCCCATTTATGATATTATAGGACAATTCTTCATATAAAACCTCAGGAATTTAAAAAAAGGAGATCTCCCATGAAAAAGTCCACCCGGTGGATCGGTACGGTAATTTTTCTCTCAGTCCTCGCCTTGGGACTGCTCGGCTTCAACCTCTACAGCAACACTGTCGAAAACGTCGAAACCAATGAGTACCCCATCACCAAATACGAGTTCAAGGACAATGTCGTAAACGGGGAATATCAATACACGATCAACATTGGGATCGATCGATCGGAAGACTTCGCCTACGCCGAAACCCACTGCCCCGGACAGGGTGAAAAGACCGCCGACATCCACACCAAGTTCGGTGTGGAAACTGTGAAGTTGCCCCCCGTCTATTGCGAAGGCTCACCTGTCCACCTCTTCCCTGGAGATGACGGAATCCAGGATGATCCCAAAACCCCCGGCTGGTAACAGCCAAAACCCGATCCCGAACACAAACTGTTCGGGATCATTTTTTTATCTAAATTTGCTAATATTACTTATGTCAATAACTAAAAAAGATCTTGAGGAGCAAACAAAAAATCTAATTGACTTTTTTAGAACAGAGTTAAAAAGTGAGTCACAAGAGACCAGAAAAGAATTAACTCAGTTGTTTAGAAGTGAATTAAAAAGTGAACTAAACAAAACAAAACACGAAATTGCAAACCACGTTGACAAAGGTTTTAACAGACAAAAACAAGAACTGACAAAACACCTGAGCGAAAAATTTGAGTCACACCGTCGCCAAATTGTCGACGAGATTCAAACCTTCGAAAATCACGTCATAAAAGAAAATCTAACACTAAATCAAGAAATGACTGTAAACTCCGCTCGAATCACAAGGTTAGAAAAAACTATTTCCCCCAATTAAAAAACATCAGCAGTACCGCCAGTGCCATGAACCAAAATGTCAGCCAAGCAATAACTCGCTGAAAATTCCCCGTTTTAAACTTCCCTACTACATTTTCGTTGTCAGCCAAACGAATAATAATGAATATTAGTGGTACCGCCACAATCCCATTCACTACAGCCGAATAATACAAAGCCTGAATAGTGTTTACTCCCAACATATTCATCAGCACCCCCACCATCGTCGACAAAGCAATAATTAAGTAAAACCCCTTGGCTTTATTAAAGCTCTTTCCCAAACCCTCTTTTAGCCCCAAGGCCTCAGAAAAAGCGTATGCAATCGACCCAGCCAAAACTGGTATCGCTTGCAAACCAATCCCCACAATTCCCAAAGTAAAAAGCAAGTAAGCCATGTCCCCTGCTAATGGCCTTAAAGCCGCCGCCGCCTCTTCCGCTCCTTTTATCTCAAATATTCCATTTTTGTTTAATGTATATGCCGTCGTCAAAATTATAAAAAAGGTCATTAAGTTCGAAAAAAACATTCCCAAAGCAGTATCTATCCTCATTTTTCTTACCATACCTCTCGTTGCTTCCGGCCTGCTATTAAAGTCAGCCAGTCTTTTCTCCACAATCTCCTCCTCCACTTCTTGCGAAGTTTGCCAAAAAAATAGATAAGGTGAAATTGTTGTCCCCAAAAAAGCCACCAAGGTCATTATGTAGTCCATGCTCCAACTTATTCTCGGCACAAAAGTAGCATTTATCACCTCTATCCAATCGGGCTTCACCAAAAAAGCTGTCGCTACATAAACCAAAAGCAAGCCACCAAGCCACTTTAAACTCTCTGAATAAACTTTATATGGTATCCAAATTTCCAAAACCACAATTCCCATAGCCACCAAAAACAACCAAAACATATATGGCAAACCCAGTACCATCTGCAACGACGAAGCCATAATCCCCAAGTTAGCCCCAATATTTATAGTGTTTGCAAACCCAAGTAACAACACAGCAAACCACATTACTCTTTTAGAAGAATACTTTTTGATAATGCTCGCAAGTCCTCTACCAGTAATAAGCCCCAATCTGCCGCACATTTCCTGAATCGCAATCATGGCTGGCAAAAGAAAAACAGACAGCCACGACATCCCCAAGCCAAACTTAGCTCCAGCAATAGAATAAGTGGCTATACCACTAGGGTCATCGTCCGCCGCCCCAGTTACAAACCCTG
>CAZQDQ010000054.1:0-5917 GCA_964592455.1 uncultured Pseudomonadales bacterium | reverse complement strand
GCCGGCTTTTGGAGCAACTCTACCCCTTCCAGGTGAGCAGAGTGTTAGGGAATATGCAGACTTTGTTAGGGATTTTTTAGTAAAGCTTGGGATTAAAGAAACTCACTTATTGGGTCACTCTTTTGGTGGTCAAGTGGCAGTAGACATGGTCTTGCGACATCCACAAATGATCGAAAAGCTAATATTAGTTTCACCCGCCTGTATTCGCTCTTCCAAACCAAAGCTAAAGTCTAGAATTGCTAAGACACTAAAGCCAGTTGTTACAAAGCTACCACAAAATTTGCATGAGTACTTTTTAAGATTTATGGCTTCTAGCGACTATCAGAAAAGCAATCCAGTTCAGAGACAAATTTTAAATAGAATATTAAAAGTTGATTATTCAAATTTAGTGTCTGACATAAGCAAAAAAACTTATATAATTTGGGGCACAAGTGATACTACTATCCCAAATTCGAGCAAGTTTCTGGCAGAGAAAATAAAGAGTTCTGTACTTATTCCTCTTTACGATGTTGACCATAACCCTCAAGTTACAGCGCCGCTAAAGTTAGCAAAAGTGATTACTAAATGTTTGGAAAACTAATTACAAATTTTACAGCACTGCAGCAAGAGGGATACCAGATTGGCAGATTTTTGAATTGGTTAATCAAGAATCCGTTTCAGTCATCAATAACCTCAAAAAAGCCACTAGTATGGACAGAAAAAGCAAAAAGCATACTACTAAGTGCAATTGCTATATGGATTTTTATCGTTTCTTTGTCGTACTTTTTAGATTATCGTTTTTGCATTTTTTTGATATTTCTAGGAGTATGGCAGCCAGGGATATTTTTGGCACTAGGGGTAGTTTTTAGAAAACCATACGAAATATGGAATCGCATCAAAGTTGTTAATCAATCCAAAAAGTATTTTGAAAGTAGACCAGATATTCGAGTGGTGGGTATTACGGGCTCATTTGGCAAGACTTCTGTAAAAGACTTTTTGTTTGAAATTGTTAAAAAAGAAGGCTTTGTAGTAAAAACACCTGAAAGTTACAATACAGTTTTTGGAATTAAAAAAGTTATAGACTTTGAGATTACAAACAAAACAAAAACTTTTTTGTGTGAGATGGGTGCATACAAAAGAGGTGAAATTGCAGAACTTTGCAAGATGGTCCAACCCACATACGCGATTTTAACAGCAGTTGGAACACAACACTTGGAAAGGTTTGGTAGTTTAGAGAATACTACACTTGGTAAATTTGAGCTTATAGATGTGGTTGATCCTAGACTGGCCCTAGTTAATTTGGACAATGAGTTAATTGCGAGAAAAGTGAGTGAAGAAAGTTACAAATATGTGAAAACTTACTCTTTAGAAAACAAAACCGCAGACTTTTATGTTGAGTCAAAGAAAATAACAGGTGGACTAACTAGCTTTAATTTAAATTATAGAGGAGAAAAATTTTTATTTAGTACAAGGTTGTTTGGTAGTAGTAACTTGTCTAATTTGGTTGGGGCCATAGGAATGGCGTTTATGCTAAAAGTTCCCTACAAGCAGATTGAAGAACGCGTTTCGTCTCTAGTACCATCACCACACCGACTTGAACTAAAGAGGGTTGGAAAATCTACAATAATTGATGATGCTTTTAGTAGTAATGAACAGGGTTTTGCAAATGTTATACAGGACTTAAAACTATTATCTGGTAGAAAGGCACTGATTACACCTGGCATAGTGGAGCTTGGCAACAAAACAGAAGAGGTTCACCAAAAACTTGGAGAGTTGGTAAGTGAGGTTTTTGATGAAGTATATTTGGTTGGCAAGTCAGAGAGAACATTAGCTTTAGCTGACGGGATGAATAAAAGAACAAAGTATAGCTTTATTGAAAACAATGCAAACTTGTGGAGTTTAGTTTATGGATTGGCAAAACAATATGACTGGATACTGCTGGAGAATGACCTTACAGATATTTATTAGGCCTTACCTTTTAAGCCTAGACTCCCCATTTTTTCTAAGATGTTACTTTCGAAAGTTGAGATTTTTTGTTGTTTTGACTCCCAAGACTCAATGGCTAGATTAAGCAAATGGTCAACCAACTTTGGAAATGGGTAATCTGATTTTTCCCAGAGATAAAAAGAAAGTGATCCTGGGATTGTATTAATTTCATTAAAAAAGATTTGACCTTTTTTGTCTATCATAAAATCCAATCTTGCTAGGCCCCTGCCGTTGATTGCAGCAAATATTTTAGTCGCCCAATCTCGAATAGTTCTGAGCTGATCATTGGTAATGGGAGCAGGAATAATCCTCTTTAAACTTGCCATTCCCTTTGTTTTTCCTGAGTCGCTTAAATATTTATCATCAAAAGACAATGTTTTACCACTGGCAACTGGCTGTTCGGCTACTGATAAGATGTATGGGTTGTTTCCCATAATAGAGATATTTACCTCCTTGTCAAAATCAATAGCTTCTTCTATTAAGACACGATCATCATAACAAAAGGCGACTTCGAGAGCATTGTTAAACTCTTGGAGTTTTTCTACTCTTGTAACACCTATACTAGACCCCAAGTTTACCGGTTTGACATATAAGGGCAAACCTATTTTCTTAACTTTATTATTAATTTCCTTCTCTTTTTGAACATTTTTTGTAACTAAGAAGTCTTTAGTAACTATTATTCCCAGGTTTTCTGCTAAACGCTTAGTAACAAATTTATCCATGCCGGCAGCGGCACCAAGAACACCACTTCCGACATATGGAAGGTTGGCAAGCTCTAGTAAACCCTGAACAGTCCCGTCTTCACCGTTTTGGCCATGAAAGACAGGAAAGACAACATCAATTGCAGATTCTTCGGCCCCAAATCCCAAAAATCCTTTTTTAAGTAAGTGCAAGTCTTTGTTAGCTGGTAGAACGGTCAGAACGCCAGATCTAGAAACCAACTGCAGGTCTTTGTAAAAAAGTGGTTCTAAGAAGCGATGATCGCCTTTGTGCCAAGTACCTTGCTTGGAAATATAGATAGGCAAAGCTTGGTGACCAGCTTCAATTAAGGCATTCATTACTTGAATGGCACTGATAATAGAGACTTCGTGCTCTGGAGCAACACCGCCATAAAGAACCAAGAAATTGAGTTTTATTTTATTCATCAAGTAATATGTTACCAAATTGGTTTGTCAGTGTAAAAAGCAACAACTAGGTGAGAAAATTTAGATATGATAACAAGCTATAGCAGTAGGTTAAATGGGTTAAGTAAAACAAAAAAAGATCTGTTTTTTATTCAAATAGGAGCAAATGACGGAATTACGGACGACCCTATTCATAAAATGATTAAGAGATACAAGTGGTCTGGAGTGTTGATAGAGCCTGTTTTGGAATACTTTAAAAGGCTAAAGCTGGTTTACAAAGATGTATCTGGACTTAAATTTGTAAATGCCGCAATTTCTCAAAAAAATGGTTTCTCTCTTTTGTATGGTGTTTCTGATCAGGCACCGTTTTGGATAAGATTAAATACAAGGACAAAAAATTCATTTTCGAAGGAAACCATTTTGTCTCATTCATGGTATATGCCAAGCTTAGAAAAATATATAGTTGGCCAAAAAGTTAAATCTATATCTTTTGAAACACTTATTAAGCTATATACAAAAGGTAAGGTAGACATGTTGTTTGTAGACACAGAAGGCTATGACTTTGAAATATTGAAGCAGGTTAATTTTAAAAAAATTAGACCGACTATTGTTTACTACGAACATAAACATTTGTCTAAAAGTGATAAGAACAAGTCTTGGAAAATGTTGAAAGAGCACGGATATTTTATAGAAAGAGGGCTCTGGAATACCTTTGCCTATCTACGTTAAAAGATAAGCATGGCGTCGCCAAAGGAGAAAAATTTGTACTTATTGTTTATGGCTTCCTGATAAGCATTTTGAATAATTTCTTTACTACTAAAAGTAGAAACCAGCATAAGAAGACTGGTCTTTGGTAGGTGATAGTTGGTAATAATTCCATCGACAAACTTAAATTTGTAGCCTGGTTGAATAAAAAGGCTGGTACTCCCCTCCCCTGACTCCAACTCTCCCCTACTGTTGCTTAATGACTCCAAGGTTCTGGTGGTAGTAGTGCCAACGGCAATGATTTTTTTGCCCATAATTTTTGCTTTATTTAGTCTACTGGCAACGATCTCATTTAGAAAATATTCTTCGCTGTGCAAAGTTTTATTTTCTATTTGCTGTTTAGTAACTGGTTTAAAGGTTCCCAATCCGACATGTAAGGTGAGGTATTCTATTTGAACACCTTTATTGCTTAGTTTTTGAAGCATGTCAGGTGTAAAGTGTAGCCCGGCTGTAGGAGCGGCGGCACTTCCTGTGTACCTAGCATAAACAGTCTGATATTTTTCTCTTAAATCTTTTTCTGTTCTGTCACTGTGAATATAGGGGGGTAGAGGTGTCTTACCTATTTTGTCAATATGACTTAGCAAATCTGCTCCGGATTTAGAAAATGCTAGCTCCACCTCGCCATCATCTAGTTTTCTTACTACCTCAGCAGATAAGTCTTTGGAAAAAATAATTTTTTGGCCAATTTTGGCTTTACCTCTTACCAATGATAAAAATGAGTTTTGACTTACTTGTTTTAAAAGCAAGCACTCGAATTTGCCACCTGCATCCTGCCTGCCGGCAGGCACAGATTTTTTACCAAACAAACGAGCTGGGAAAACCTTTGTGTCATTTAAGACTAAGACAAAATTATCGTCAAGTAAATCAACTAAGTCACGAAAAATAAGATGGCTAATTAATCCAGAAGTTTTGTCTACCACCATCAATTTGCATGCATCTCTTAGCTCTGTTGGTGCGTGTGCAATTAGTTCTGGGGGAAGATCGTAACTAAAATCGGCTAGGTCCATGAACCTAATTATCTCATGGAGTATTAGGACTATAATTGGGGCATGATAGACCTTAGAAAGATTTTGGATGAAGATATAGAAAAAATCGAAAAACATATAAGACAGGCGGCAGTAGAAAGAGACGAGGCGGCAACTCCAACCGAGTCTACACATGACCAAACGAGACAAATTGCAAATCAGCTTTATAACAGTTTGCTAGAGGAAAGGCTAAAACTGCAAAGACTAAGAAATGTGGTTTTAAAGTTTAAAAAAGTTATGGTTGTTGAAAAAGACAATGGAGAAATTTTCAGATTCATGCTTGTTCCAGATGGACTTGGTGGTAGAAAAGTTGAAGAGGCAACTTTAGTCGGTGAAAATAGCCCGCTGGGGCAAAAAATTAAGGACCTAGGCGTTGGCGATAAATATGAAATAAATGAAGGAGTTTTTAGGATAGTAAATGTAGAACAATAAGAATGCTTAAAGACCACTTAGACTTTTGGCTGCCATCATCGATTTTTGGCGGTAAGCGCAATACTCACAATCATTTGCAGGAGTGGGCATTTTTTCTTGGAGTAAACACTCTTTGATTTCTAGTAGAGTAAGTGGTACCCAACGATCATTACCTTTATGCTCGTGAATACTCATTTCAAACTCCAGCCTCCCATCAAAGGTGTCTCGGTCCTTTTTGGCGTTAGCAAAAATAAAATAGCCGATATTGGAAACCTGAAAATTTAGTTTTCTAAAAATCCATTGATAAACCTCCATTTGTCTTTTGTACCCCTGCTTGTATTCGTCGTCCAGAGAGATTTTTTTGGTGGTACTGGTAGCTTTGTAGTCTACTATTATCATTTCTCCTTTGGAGTTTTGCCAAATATCGTCTACCAAACCATTAACCAAGAGGTTGGTTTTTTCATCTAAAGCTAATGCACCTTCGTAAGTGGTTACTTCTCCACGCCACTGAGGCAAGTTTTGGTGATTAAAAGGAATTGCGTCGACTCCAAACTCTTCCGCTAGTTTGTATTTGCCTCCTGTCTTGCGCAGAAGATCTAGTTCGTTTTTTAACAAACTGTCAACAGC
>CAZQDQ010000053.1:0-6001 GCA_964592455.1 uncultured Pseudomonadales bacterium | reverse complement strand
AATGTTTTTGAGGTAGATATAAAGTAAGCTTAAACCTCCCAGTAAACCAGTGGTGGTAACGATGGTAAGAAGGAGGGAGCTGGACTCACTAAACCTAGTATTCCAGAGTTTTTCGTTTAAATTTAGATAGGCTGGTCTCAGGCGAGTAAAACTTGGTAGATAGTTTTCTGGTCCGGTGCCAATAAGGGCTGTGCCGGGGTATTTAAAGATATCTAAGGCAATTGAGGCTTGTTTTCTTGATATAGGTAAGAAGCCAGAAACAGGTTTAGACGATCTAGTCTCTAGAGTGGTTAACTTAGTTGGTTCTAAGTTTTCTGAGCCGACAGTGGAACAAGTTCAGGATGCGGTAGAGTTGGTATTGCAAACAGCGGGAGAGTTTGAAGCGGCGAAGTCATATATTTTATACAGAGCGGAACACGCAAAGTTGCGTGACCTGAGACCTGTTCCGAATGAGGTAAGGTCCGCATTTGAGGAAAGTAACATTTACTTTGAAAACGAAATCCAGAAGTTTCAGTTTTTTGATAAATATTCGAGATTTAACTATGACTTAGGTAGGAGGGAGACATGGAGAGAGACTGTGGATAGAGCTGTGAATTATTTAGCGGAGTTATCGGAGAACAAGTTGGACAAACTGGATTATGAAAAAATTAGAACTTTTGTCTTGGAGATGAAGTCCGCGCCATCAATGAGGCTTTTGGCTATGGCTGGCCCGGCAGCAAGACGCAACAACATAGGAATATATAACTGCTCATACCAACCAGTAGATAGTATCGACTCTTTTGTAGAAGCATTGTTAATTTCAATGAATGGTTGTGGAGTTGGTTTCTCAGTTGAGAGTAGATATGTAGATAAACTTCCGAGAGTTGCAAGACAAAGTGGTGGAACACCGAAGAGTCATTTAATTGAAGATACGACCGAGGGTTGGTCTGAAGCGTTGCGCTTGGGTCTTACAACGTGGTTTGAGGGCGAGGATGTGTTGTTTGATTACTCAGCGTTGAGACCAGCCGGGGCGATACTAAAGGTAAAAGGTGGAAGATCATCCGGGCCTGAACCTTTGCGTAAAATGATGAGTTTTGTACGAGAAAGAATTTTAGCTAGGCAAGGTAGTTTTTTACGACCGCTCGATGCACATGATATTATGTGTGAAGTGGGAAATGCGGCAGTTTCTGGTGGTATGAGGAGAACAGCTATGATATCTTTGTTTGATTATGATGATCAGGAGATGAGGACTTGCAAATCTGGTGATTTCGAGCGCGATAATAGTCAGCGCTGGAACGCAAATAATAGTGCTGTTTGGCCTGCATCTGGTTTGACTCAGGTTGAAGTAATAAAACAAATGATGGAAATGGTAGAGACTGGAAGAGGAGAACCGGGTATTTTTAACAGACAAGGAGCAAAAAATATGAGACCAGCGAGGAGGCAGGAGGCAGAGTTTGGAACAAATCCTTGTGGTGAGATTATTTTGAGACCTTATCAGTTTTGTAATCTGTCTATTGCGATAGCAAGAAAAGAGGACACATATGATAGTTTGCGTGAAAAAGTTGAAGTAGCAACAATAATTGGCACAATTCAGTCTATGGCAGTTAATTTTCCGGGCCTTAGGCCTGAGTGGAAAAAGAATTGTGAAGAGGAGAGATTGCTTGGTGTAGACATAAATGGTCAACTAGATAGCCCAGTGGCTCAGGATCCGGCAGTGCAAAGCCGATTGAGGCAAGTAGCTATTGAGACAAACAGAATATATGCAAAGAAGCTGGGAATAAACCAATCTGTTGCGGTGACATGTGTAAAGCCTTCTGGTAACTCTTCTCAGTTATTTAATTGCTCTTCTGGTATACACGCTAGATGGGCTCCTTATTATGTTAGGAATATCAGGGTAAGTGCTCATTCGCCAATATACAGAGTATTAAAGGATGAAGGGGTGCCAATGGATCCAGAAAATGGCCAAGTAGCAGAATCTGCGACTACATGGGTAGTTCATTTTCCTGTCAAATCTCCTGATGGGTCGAGACACAGAAAGAGTCTTAAAGCAGTTGATCAATGTAACTATTGGTTACAAAATAAGATACACTGGACGGAGCATAATCCCAGTGTAACTATTACGTACCATCCAGATGAAGTTATTGATTTGATAAAGTGGGTTTGGGAACACAGAGATTTGATAGGGGGAATGGCCTTTCTACCCGCATTTGATGCTGCATATGCGCAAATGCCATATCAGGAAGTTACACGATCTGAATATGAGAGACTAAAGTCAGCTTTTCCCGAAATAGATTTTAGTAAACTTTACCGATATGAAGAGGAGGACTATACAAAAGCAGCTCAGGAACTGGCCTGTGTTGCTGGGGCATGTGATGTTGACTATACTGAAGGCAGAGTATAGAGATTTTTAACTGCTTTTAAAATTGAGGACTCTCTGATATTATAGGAGAGTCTTTGATGTACTTTGTTAGGTTTGAGTAATAATTGACAGTTAGTAAAAAGTGTTTTTAAATTGTATTAGGTACTTTTGTAAACTATCACTTGTTTTGGTCGATTGATAATGTGGTTTATTTAACAAAAATTGTTGATTTATCAATCTATTTTTGTGTTTTAGGTTTTTTTACCTGTGTTTTTTGTGATAAACAGTGTAGACAGTTAACGAGCATTATAGTTTTTAATATATCTGTGTGTATCATGTGAGTATCGTATATTTGTTGGAGAATTGATAATATTGATTATGTATGTCTTATCTTAATAAGGAACAACTGACAACTACTGACGAGAGAAAAAGCGTAGATGAGATTGCTTTGGCAGAAGTTGACAACTATATCGAGAAAGTTGAAGGCTCTACTGAGAGAACAATTTCTGATAGCCAAAACCAACAGTTTCATACAGCGGGTGTACAGCAACAAAGTACTATTGGACAGAAGAAAGTTTTGGTTGTTGATGGAAAACAAAGTAAAACAGAAAAGATTTTGCTGCCTATTGATGAGAAACTTATGAGCTTGGGTTTGAGAAGCAGGCCTACGTTGGGTATAAAATGGCTAGCTGAATGGTGTCTGATGATGATTAAAAAGTATCCTGGCAGGGTTTTTTATTCTCCTGTGTCTAACTATGATTGATTCTTCTTATTGGTTTCAATATTTTCTAATACTGGCGATTGGACTGTTGATTGTCTCTGCTTCGATAGTTTTTTGTTGGATGCTTTTTGTTATTTGGCTTAGATTTAGAAACAGAGAAGAAGTAAGCATGGAGTTTGTTTTGTTAGAAATTGCGGTACCAAAAGACAATGAGATAAAGGTAGAGGCGGTAGAGCAGATGTTTAGCAGTATTTATTCAATTAAAAGGGGTGGTTTTTGGCAAAAGTTTTCGGCACAGCAACATATTTCACTGGAAATTGTTGGTAAAAAGGAAGACATAAGGTTTTATATTTCGTGCCACAAGAACAACACGGAGCTGATCGAAAAAATGATTGTTGGTACTTATCCTGGTTCACAAGTTGTGCAGGTTGATGAATACAATGTGTTTTACAAAGATACAAAGGTAGAGTTTTCTGAGCTTGTCTTGAAGAACGAAAGCTTTAAACCCCTAAAGTCGTTTAAAGAAATGCCGGTAGACTTTCTGTCCTCACTTACTTCAGCGTTGGCAAAGTTCGGTGATATGGAAGCTGCTATTGTTCAGATAATTGTTTCGCCGGCTGAGTCAGATTGGTCGAAATCTGGAAATGCCTATGTTTCCAAGCAAAAGAAAGATGAGTCCGATCCTGAGAAGGCAAAGTTTAAGATGAATCCTCAGGAGCTGGAAGCGATTACAAATAAGTGTTCGAAACCTGGTTTTTTGACGAGTATACGGTTAGTGAGTATTTCGCCAGATGGTGGAACGGCAAAATCTAATCTTAGTAACTTAAAAGGGGTTTTTTCTCAGTTTTCTGGTTCACAAAATAGTTTTACGAGTAACAACATAAGATTTAAACACTCTTTTTTGTTAGACGTGATTTATAGATATCAAAATATGTGGGGTAATAATTCAGTACTATCAACTGACGAGTTGGCTTCTGTGTGGCACTTACCCAATAAAACTATTGAAACTCCGCACATCTACTGGTTGACGGCAAAAAGTGCCCCTGCAACTGGCGGTTTTCCATCAGAGGGCTTGTGGCTTGGCAGGTCTATTTATAGAGGACAAGAAAGAAATATATACATAAGTGAATCAGACAGAATGAGACATATGTATATCATTGGTAAAACAGGAACTGGCAAGACAGAACTTTTAAAGTCAATGATATTGCAAGATATGAGGGCTGGCAGGGGGCTGTGTTTTATGGAGCCACACGGAGACGGGATAGAAGAGTTGCTAGAGTTGGTTCCGCCAGAAAGGGCAGAGGATGTCATTTTGTTTGATCCATCTGATAAAGAAAGACCGATAGGTTTCAACTTGTTGGAGGTTCATCACTACGATGAAATGTACCAGGTTGCGTCGTCGATTATTAACTTAATGTATAAGTTGTTTGACCCTAACAGGACAGGTATGGTAGGGGCTCGATTTGAGCATGCTGTACGTAACGCAATGTTGACAGTTGGTTCCATTCCAGGAGCTACGTTTGTGGAAGTAAACAGAATACTAACTGACCCTAAATATGTTCAGGAAGTTTTGCCGTTAGTTAAAGATCCAATTGTAAGAAGATATTGGACTGATCAAATTGCACAGACAAGCGATTTTCATAAAAGCGAGACTTTGGATTATATATCGTCGAAATTTGGCCGTTTTGTTACAAATAAAATGATTAGAAATATTATTGGACAGGCAAAGAGCACTCTCAATTTGCGTGAGGCCATGGATGGCGGGAAAATAGTGCTGTTGAAATTGGCAAAGGGCTTGCTTGGTGAGGAGGACTCCAGTTTCTTAGGTAACTTGATTGTTCCGAAGATTTTAGCGGCTGCACTTTCTAGACAGGAGCTTACTAAAGAAGATCGACGCCCTTTTTACTTTTATGTTGATGAATTTCAGAACTTTGCAACACCTGACTTTGCTCAGATGCTGTCTGAGGTTAGAAAGTATGGTATGGGTTTGATTATGGCTAATCAATTTGTGAGTCAGTTGGATGAGCAAGTGCGCGACGCTATTTTTGGTAATACAGGAACACAGATGACGTATAGAGTTGGTGTGCAAGATGCTGCTATTTTGGCAAAAGAGTTTGAGCCTGTTTTTAATGAAAATGATTTAGGAAATGTTCCAGCTCAAAATATATATGTAAAGACAATAGTAAACGGAACACCTGTTCCTCCTTTTTCAATGAATGTGGGCAGAGATCTGAAAGCAGAAAAAGCTATGGGTAGTCCAGAAGTAGCCAGGATGATAAAGGAATTATCGCGGTTAAAGTTTGGACGCGACGCTGATGAGGTTGAAGAGGAGATTGAGAAGAGGTCTAAACTTTAACGGTTCTCAGGTTTTTGGGGGTGCGGTAAGAGCTTGCTCGATTTTTCTTCATAACTACTGTTATGGTTATGAAAAATCTTGCGCTTGCCTCTTATACTGAAACACCCATAATAGCTGCGCCATTATGGGGATTGGTATAGAATATGTAGTGTCGGGCCGATAGCTCAGTTGGTTAGAGCGCGAAGCTTATACCTTCGATGTCCCTGGTTCGAATCCAGGTCGGCCCACCGAGCACTTAGTTAAAACTAAAATAGGAAAATGTTTAAAAAAAAGCCGAAGAAAAAACGATCTGATAAGTTGTTGAGAGTTATGGGGGTTAAAAATGAGTCTGATTATGCAAACTCGAAAACTTTGCCGCAGGAAATGGTGGTGAGTGGCGACTTATCTTTGGGTAAAAGTGGAAATCCAGTAACTATTCTTATTGAAGATGAAGTTACTGGTGAGCAGCTGGAGATTTCTGGTGTGAGAAACGCTTTTTTGATTGTCGAGGATTCAAGAAAAAAGGTACCAGGTTGGCTAGCAATGGCGGTTGGCTCCATGGACAAAATGGGATCAGTACTGGGCTTTTTGTCTCAATCAACCCTTG
>CAZQDQ010000052.1:0-6024 GCA_964592455.1 uncultured Pseudomonadales bacterium | reverse complement strand
CATAACCTCGACGGACGCTGTCGCTTTATGCGGGGTTTCCTGGGCACAAGAAAAAGGAGCACTTTTATGGACAAGATTCGGTACTACATATTTCTATTTTTTACTTTCGTACTACCATTTGGGCTTATTTACTACATCAGCGGTCCAATTTTCTACACCTCAATCAGTATTACCACTGGCTTTGCCTGCGTTTTACTGATCATGAGCATCTTCAAAAACCTCCACCCATATCGTGACCTACTTTTCATTGTAATTTCTATCCTATCAGTTGGGATAGCTGTGGGTAAGGTCACAAACCCATTTATGTGTGGTGGAGCCAGTGGCCTGTTTGTCGCCCTAGTCTACATTTATTTTATGAACAAATATGTTTGGACCGGTCCCATCAAACAAACTGATCAAGAAGATCAAAAACAGAACTAAACCATAAGCCCCGCTCTCACGAGCGGGTTTTTTGTGGTAGAATATTTCTACCTCAGCCACAGCTAAGGGAGCTTACTCAAAAAGAGTCGCGAATCAAATATACTTCTAAATCCATAAAATTTGATATCAAATTCCTCTTTTTTGTGTCGGCTTTTATTAAATCTGCAAGTCATTTTGCTTGTGCAGAGTTATGGAAATCCGCGCGCAGTCAGTCGTGCGCGCGAGCACGGATTTTTATAACTCAAACAAAAAGCAAACAATAAAAACAATTAAATAAAAAAACATGGCTAAAAAAGTCAAAGTCATCTTAAAGCTAAACCTCCCAGCAGGCACAGCTAACCCAGCTCCTCCGGTAGGTCCAGCTCTCGGTCAACACGGTGTTAATATTATGGAATTCATCCAGCAATACAACGCTAAAACTGCCGACATGAGAGGCCAGATCATCCCTGCCTTAGTTACCATTTACGAAGACAGATCTTTTAAGTTCGAACTCAAAACCCCTCCTGTCTCTGCCCTTATCAAACAAGCCCTAAATCTCAAATCTGGTTCTGGCGAACCAAACAAAAAGAAAGTCGGCTCTCTTACCAAAGCTCAAGTTGAGGCTATCGCCCAAAAGAAGCTTGCAGACATGAATACCGACAACCTTGCGTCAGCAGTCAAAATGGTCGAAGGTACCGCTAAATCAATGGGAATTAACATCACCGAATAAATAATATGACCACAAAAAAAACCAACAAACTGACAAACCAACAAACCGAAAAACCGACCCGAGTCATCTGGAAAAATCTCTACAATGACCTACCTACCCACGTAGCTGAAAGCTTGCGAGCAGCCCGCCTCAAGCCAGAACAAATAGTCGAAAAAACCGATGGAGAACTAATGGCCATCGAAGGCATCAAAGAAGAAGATGTCAACTCCATTCGCGCCATCTACACTACCGACTCAGCAGTTATTGCTACCAACGAAGCTTCTGCTGACAAGCTCAAAGAGCACGCCGACTCCTTGCCGACAAGGCAGATCAAATCTCGTTCTCGTTCCAAAAAATACAAATCTATGGCCAAACAAGTCAGACGTGACACCCTTCACACAGCAGAGGAAGCTGTCAAAGTTTTGTCTGAACTGGCCAAAAATACCAAGCTCAAAACCGTCGAACTCCACCTCAACACCCGCGAAACTGGCCTTAAAGGTGAACTAAAACTTTCCCACTCCACCGGTAAAGAGGTCAAAGTAGCCATTTTCTCAGAAGCAGTAGCCGCGCAAATCAACACCGGCAAAATAGACTTCGACATCCTCCTGGCAACCCCTGCTGACATGCCAAAATTGGCCAAATTCGCCCGCATCCTCGGCCCCAAGGGAGTTATGCCAAACCCCCGCTCTGGGACCATTACAGACAGTCCTACTAAGCGTGCTACAGAACTAACTGCCGGAGGCACTCTTCCCTACAAAACCGAAGCCAAGTTCCCCATTATTCACCTCAACCTCGGCCCTATCACTCAAAACAGCACCGATCTTGTCGACAATATCAATGAAGCTATCAAAGGTATTGGTCTTTCCAAGATCAAATCCGCCTTCCTCACCTGCACCCACACCCCTTCAGTAAAGCTCAACCTCGGTTCTATCTAAACCAACAAGAAAAAATCCCCCGAAAGGGGGATTTTTTTATATAATCCACTCAAATGTCACGCGAAATTGCCATAGAAATGTACAAAGAGCTTTACGGCGAAGTTCCCAAGCCGACAGCTCAAGAAGCCTTTGATTATGAGCTGATGATAGAGTCAGGCACTTTCGAAGAGCAACAACTCAGGTTTGATATCCTCCGTCATGCCAAAACCGCCCAATTAACAGGCGACACAGAAATAGGACAAATCGCTCTGGCCCAATGGAATCGTCTCTATCCACAAAATACCTACACCAATCTAGATCTCCTCATCGGCGTCGAATACGAATCATAAAATTCCCTCTCCTTACCAAGGAGAGGGCTAGGGTGAGGTCGATCGAAACAAAAGAAAGAGCGGCTTCAAGCCGCTCAATTCAAAATCGCACTTGCATAGTCGCAGTCAAATCCACCCCAAACGCTGCTGCGACAAGAAAGACCACAACAAGGAACAAAACGAGTGCAACAACCTTTAACAGCATCTCTTTCTCCTTCTCCGCCTGTTCGCAGGCGAGGTTAAATTGTTGATCAATTATACCCCTCCAGCCTCACTTTGTCAAGTTATAGGTTATTTTCAGCCACCTTGTGAATCCGTAACCCAGGCGAATGGCCAAAAAAAGGCGGCATCCGAAGACACCGCCTAAAACTACATTAAAAACATAAATACGTACATCAATACAGCCACAAGCTTCATTGCTGAACAAAAAAGCATACCGTCAGACAAACGATCCCTCTGAAGTTCAGTACGCTCTGAAGCCGCTTGAGACCACAAATTCAAAAGCAACGCCACGATAAATGTCGCCGCCCAACCTAAAATTGCTAACCCTGTAGGTGGTAAATCGAGAATGCTGGGAGGATTGGACCCAAAGGCCGAGAAATAAATTCCGAAGTCCAGCAAACCAATAAAACCAAGCCCAAAAGCCACCCAGTCCCCAACCAGCCCCCTTCTCCATGCCTCCATCGCGAAAGAGAAAAGCACAAACAATCCACCAAGAACAATAGCGATCATTTGGCTATCAAAGGCACGAACCAAAGGAGACGCTGATGGATAAACGGCACCAACAAACATCATCAAAGCGCTGTAAATAGCCGACTGACTCCAATCGTAACCCCCCACCAAGCCCAAACCTCTTGATAGAGATTCAAACAAGGACTTCATTGACTCCGGTAGCTTCAATTGATTCCCGGCCTCGAATGAATCTTTTTGTTCTTGTAGTTCTGACTTGTTACCAAAATTTACAGATGCATGGTATCCAATCAGAAAATATAATACAAAAAAGGCCCAAGGTGGCATATCCGCAACACTGGTAACTGCCGCAATAGAAATAACGTGAATTAGCATAGAGAACATTTCTTTGAATTTTCCACCTGACATGAACAAGGTAATGCCAGTAAATCCTAAAATGCCCAATAAGCTTAGTGTTACCAACAAGCCAGACCAGTGGGAAAAATCAATTTTGTAGGCAAGTTGTACTGTAGCGTTCTGTTGACTTTCTATGCCCCGTGTTAATACCTCAACCGCCAATTCCTGAACACACTCACTGCCAGTCTGAGTAAAACTAAAAACTGGAGCATATACAGAAATGTCTGGACTTAGACCAACACGGTAATTATCGCCGACAATAATCGCCTGATATGACTTACCTTGCTCAAAAACAAATGCGGGGTTTTGATATAGCTGCGTTCTCTGTGGGTCTATAAACCCAGAAAGGCCAACAATATCAGGGTTAGGCGTGATGTTGTACCGAGTCACCCCAGCCAAACCATCCGTAGTTGTACAAACTGGCAGACTTAAATCAGATGCAGATGACGATTCTGACGAGTTATATTCGCCATTCTCATTTCCCAAGCGCCAGACAACTCCAACGGAAATCAAGAGAATAATCAATGCTAACATTCCAAATACCCACTTAACCATGTTGCTGTTTTTCTTGGGTTTGTCAGCGCTGTCACCGGTCTGATTCTTGTTCCCAAACGGTTTCTTTAACCAAGTACCAGCTTTTCCAAGGCCACCTGCCAAAGCATTCTTAAAACCAGCAGGTTTATCTCCAGCATCTTCTGGTGCACTAGGTTCACTAGTGGCAGCAGGTGCAGGAATAATTCGTGGCCGAGAAGGACGATTTATCACAACCGGCCCTTGCACAACTGCAGAACTGTTTTGCCCATTCTCCACCACTGGCGACAATGGATTCTCTCCAGCAGGTTTTGGCGCCGGCCTTAGCGGTAATTTAACCAATGGCCCTTGCAAAACCGACTCAGTAGGAGCATCATTCTTCTTCTGCGACATTTTTTCAAACTCAGTCAAAATATCGCTTGGATCAATTTTTTTGTGTCTCAGATAAGCTACCAAACTTTCAACCGACATCTTTGTCTTCAAAATCTTAACTTGTTCTTCTTCAGTAGGCAGCTTTTTAATTGCTTTAGCAATTGCCGCTATCATCAGCGTATTCTCAGTAATTTGTAGATGTTTCTGATAATCTACAAAGGCGGCAGCAAAATCAACTTGACTGTTCATTCTTCGACCTCCGATCTAAAACTATCTTTAAGTTGTTAATGTAGACTTATGGGATGAATTTTATCACATTACACACTTGTCAACTACCACCCTACAGCAGCTGAAGTTGTGCGATTCAGAACAAACAAAAGCCTCTCGCATAAGCAAGAGGCAAAAAAGCCGGTCTAAAAGGTCAAAACATAGTCATCATTCTGGTTGCGAACAATCAAGTCCAGCTCTTCAAGTTTCTCAATCGCCGCATCCATGATACCAATATCCGCCCCAGACCGATACAAGTTCTCATACTTTTCAGTAGTCAAACCACCATCAGCAACGATGTCCAAGATCGCAATATCGTTATTAGCAAGTAACCAAGACCACTGAACAATCTTAAACATGTAACGAGACTTGTTAACGATCAGACCTTTAATGAACCCAACCTCAACAAGCTTCTCAAGAAGCTCCTCAGTCACTCCAGGCTCGTTTTTCTCGAAACTAAAAGTTCCTCGCAAAATGGCTCGCCAGAGTTTTTTTGCTTCAACAGGCAACGACTTCAGTTTTTCACCATAGTCCCAATCAACAGCCATTATTTTTCTCCTTTGTTTTTTAAAAATCTAAGACAACCCATATTATACCAATACTTGCACCAAAGGATATTCGCATGTTATACTTCACCCTAAGTTCCAAGACCGTGGGCACACTAAGTCCCACGCAGAACAAAAATAGACTTTCTAATTTTGTAATGCGTCTTGGTAGACGCTTTTTTAACACCAAAATGTCTACATAACTTAAAACATATTACTTTTTACTTAATACTTAACTAAAGTGCCAAACCAAAAAAACGTTCATCAACTAGCCCAGCTAGAAAAAGGTCTCTCTGACCACCAAACAGTTATCTTCACTCAATACGCCGGCCTTTCTGTCACCGATCAAAACAATCTCCGCACAGAAGCAGGTAAAAATGGCGCTAGCTTTATGGTAGCCAAAAACAACCTTCTCCGCTTAGCCTTAAAACAAAAAGGGTTTGAGTCCATGGACAAAATTGACGCTGTCTTAAATGGCCCCACTGCTGTTCTCTTTGGCAAAGACCCTGTCGCCACCTCCAAAGTTATTACTGAGTTTCTAAAAGATCATGAAGATCTTCAAATCAAATCCGCCATCATCGATGGAAAAGTTACTTCTGTCGAAGAAATCAAGGCTTTTGCCAAACTTCCAAGTCGTGACCAGCTTTTAGCTTCCCTCTTGGCCCAACTTCAGGCCCCAGCCCAAGCTCTAGTTCGCCAACTCGCAGCTCCTATGCAAAACTTTGTCTACGGCTTGGAAGCACTTCGCACAAAGTTATCTACTTAAATTTAGTCTCGCTCGCCCTGCGAAGCTTTATGCGAAGTAGGGTCAAATTATTAAAATATTAAACACAAACAAAAACATGTCCGAAAAAGTCCAAAAGCTTGTCGAC
>CAZQDQ010000051.1:0-6166 GCA_964592455.1 uncultured Pseudomonadales bacterium | reverse complement strand
CAAAATAAAAAGGTGCTTGTGGTCCAAACTGTGCCCAAAGCCATCCAGCCGTACTTGAGGCAATTAGAGTTGCAATCCCCATAGTCGTTTGGTATACCCCAAAAGCAGACCCGGAAATTTCATGCGGAACTAGCTTAGAGACATACATTTTACTAACACCTTCAGTAAGTCCCATAAACAAACCATACATAGGAAAAAGTAGCCATATTATCTCACTTGATTTAGCAATCCCAAACAAAAAATAAACAAAAGCAAAAATTAAGAAGCCGCAAAAAATCACCTTTTTTGGACCAATCTTGTCAGCTAGGATTCCTGCTGGTATCGAGAATAGAGAGCTGACTAAGTTGTAAATAACGTAAGCAAAAATAGTCAGACTAACAGACATTCCTAAAGCTTGGGAGCGCAAGATTAAAAAAGCGTCAGAACTATTTCCAATTGCAAAAATAAAACTAATTCCTAAAAAAATTTTAAAAGCTAGACTCGTCTTTTTCCACTCAAACCTAAGACTAAAATCGTCACCTTTTTTCTTTACTGTCTCTCTCACAAATAAGTAGACAATTATGGCACCTACAAGTGCCGGAACAAAAGCTAAAAAGAAAATTAATTTGTAGTTATTGGCAAAGGCATACAAAAGTGCAACAGACAACAATGGCCCAAGTACTCCACCCAATCCATCCATAGTGCGGTGGATTCCAAAAGATAATCCCCGATGTTCTTTGTCGGTACTTTCCGTAATCAAGGCGTCTCTCGCTGATGTTCTTAGGCCTTTTCCAGAACGGTTAAGAACTCTAGAAAACAAAACCAATATCCACGAACTCGATAAAGCCATGGTCAAGTGTGAAATAGCCGAAAAGCCATACCCAGCTGTTACAAACAATTTTCTCTTGTGAAGACTATCAGAAACAAATCCAGTAATAGACATTAGTATTTTAGAAGATGCGTCCGCCAGTCCTTCTACCAGGCCAATTACAGTGGTAGGCACACCCAAAATGGTGGTCAAAAAAATTGGTACTATCGGGTAAACCATCTCTGAAGATATATCGTTTAAAAAGCTTACGATACTCAAAAAAAATATGTTTTTCGAAAAAATTTTAGTCCTCATCTATTGGTAAGTTTACAGCCGGATAGTAATTTACATCAATCTCTCTTGCTTGGAGAACAATATAATCCCCCTTAGTGTCCACAAACAGTCTATATTTTAGTTCGTCGTATTGTTCGTTATTCCCTCCACAAATTAGCCGAATAATACTATTAACTTCTACTGCCGCCTTGTACAGCTCAGAAGCAGAAACCTCTCCTATCATTGAACGCAATTTACTTTCTGCTTCTATTAGTCTTTGGCTAATTACTTTGTCTATACTGTCCTCAAAAATTTTTATTTTTCTATCTCCCTCATTCATTTAGTAACATTATTATACATATGACTATCAGAGTAAAAGTCCTCAGCTCCTTTTTTCATAAGTTACTAGGGCTAATAGATAAAAAACACAAGCCACCTGTACTTTTCACTACTCGTTTTGGCATCCATACTTTTTTTATGCGTTACCCAATTGATGTTTTACTTCTAACTCGCTGGGGTGAAGTGGTCGATATGAGACAATCCTTGAAGCCCTTTTCTTTTTTCTTTTACTTACCCCTTTACAGTATAGTTATAGAGTTGGAAGATGGTTTTATTAAAAAAAACAATATTAAAATAGGTGATACAGTCAACTTAGAATACGAGTTATGAAAGACAAATTCACTGCTACATGGGTTTCCCACACCTCAATAAATGATTATTTAATTTGTCCAAGAAGTTATTATCTAAAAAATATTTATAAAGATCGCGAAAACGGCAAAAAAATCCAAATTGTCGGCCCCGCACTATCCTTAGGTTCTGCTGTCCACGAAGTTTTGGAAGGACTGTCTCAAATCCCTACAGACAAACGATTCGACATCTCACCAATCGTAAAATTTGAAATTATTTGGCAAAAATTTACTGGCAAGCTTGGTGGTTTTGATAGCACTGACAAAGAAATTGCTACCAAAGAGAGAGGCAAACAAATGCTTCGCAAAGTTATGGATAACCCAGGCCCACTCTCCAGGCTCTCAGTCAAACTCAAACAAGATTTTCTTTACTATTGGCTTAGCGAAGAAGAAAATATTATTTTGTGTGGCAAGATTGACTGGCTCGAATATTTAAGCGACCTAGATGCGGTTCACATAATTGACTTTAAAACTAGCAAAAAAGAAGAAAATTCCAACTCACTACAGCTTCCTATTTACTATCTCTTAGCCAAAAACTGTCAAAAAAGACCAGTCGAAAAACTTAGTTACTGGTATCTGGAATACGACACTATGCCAAGCAGAATGGACCTGCCAGAGCTAGAAGTAGCCAACAGTAAAGTTTTGGAAATAGGCAGAAAGATTAAACTAGCCAGAAAGTTAGAAAGCTTTAATTGCCCGAACGGTAAAGATAGCTGTAACGCCTGCAAGAATCTGGAAGTTATTTATCATGGTGGGGGGGAAAAGGTTGGTGAATCAGATCGTCACAACTTATATTTTTTAAGTAAAGAAGTGGATGACCCGGTAGAGGAGATAGAAGAAATAATTCATTAGTAAGCTGATATCGCCACAGCGAAAGAGTTTTGTGAATATACGCACCCCCAAACGTATTCTCCACCTGTAAGCAACCCTCTGTGCCCTAAAGTGTTTTCCCAACCCTTCACTGTTTCTTCTGGTGTTGAGTATCCTTGAGCCAAAAACTCACTAATATTATATTTTTCACTAATCCATTTAAGGTCAGACCTATCTAATACTGGTTTAAAGCCAGCGTGTCCGTCCAGCTTTCCTAACTCTAGAAGCTGATTGAGTCTAATCGAAGCAATGGTACAAAGCTCATCTTTTCTAGATAGTTTATTTACACCAAACTCAACCCTTCTCTTATTCACAGCTTCCCACAATTCAGGCCCACCCCAAGTAATTTTTTGTTTTGCTGTTGTTTTGGGGGCAATAGTTTGTGTTGTTTTTGGTCTTTTGTTCCCAAAAAGTAAATAGTAACTGTTGTATTCATCATTTGTGGTCTCAGCAATTCCAACCTCTGTAAATTTGTCTAGCAAAATCATTTCCTTTTTTGATTTGTGATTAAGAATTTCATTCATAAAATCATCCGTTGGTGTGAGCATATTTACAACCAAGTCTCCAAAGTAAGAAGTTTCGTAGTTAACCAAGTCGTAGGCTTTCTCTCTGGTAAGGCCAGATATTGTTCCGGTAAAATCTCCTAAGGCAAAAATTACCGCTCCTCTAGCTTTGGCAGCTTTAGATAGGTCCTCACTCAAAGCTAGCTCTTTAAGGTTATTTTTCCTACGCTCACTATTTATTTGTGACAGTATGGTTAGGTGTTGCTCATTTGGGAACGAGAGCTTGGCAGGAGTTGGTTTTAGTCCTCTTGTGTACTCTGTTACCTGATCATACAGAGGAGCTATTGCTATCTTTGCCAGCTGCTTGTATTGCCAAACAAAAACCACACAAGAAACAGCCAAAATTACAACCAAGGCTTTTTGTATCATTTGATAATAGTATAAAATATATTTATGCAAATACTAATCAATACTCAAAAGATCAGTATTACCGACAAGTTTAAAGAGAAAATTGTCAAAAAATTTGAGCAATCTTTAGAAAAACTTCTCACCAACTACCAACCAGATCTTAAAATAGCTTCCCTTTCGATAGAAAAAAGCGGTCCCATGTTCCAAATAAAGTTTGACATGAATTTACCTGCCTGCCCCATAAACATTAAAGATGAGCATAAAATTCTCTTAGATGGACTCCTAAGGGTAAGAGATACGGCAAAGAGACAAATCAAAAAACATCTCGAGAAGCTAAGATCTCACTAAGTCTAGCTCTTCTTTTTTTAACATCTTTAACTAGTTCCGCAACAACTTCCTTATTCAAAAAACCTTCGTGATTAATAAAGTTAATATCGTCAGTTTGTTCGCCCAAGGCGATTATCAAATCGTTACCCCATTTCTCGTGCAGTTTTTCCCAAGAAGTTTCAAAGTTTGCATACTTTTCTTCTAATTTTTCTTCACCATAGTTCTCCCTTAAAAAATTTATCGTTTGCTCCCATATATCCACAATCGCTAAATTCAACGTTTCCATCATTTCCGCCGTTTCTCTGACACCATTTGCAAGTCGAATAATTTTTGCTTCTTCAGTTGTTCTTTTGTGTATTCCTTCCATAAACCAGATTCTACAACCTGGCGTAAAATAACTAAATATGGATACAAATCTTAAATGTCCCAAATGCGGCGAACTCATTGAAATAAGTGACGCTCTCAAAAAAACTTTGGCACCAGAAATAGAAAAAGAAATTCTCGCAAAAACAAAAAACGAGTTTAAAAAACAAAGCGAGCAAATACGCTCTGAGCTCGATTTTAAAAACAAAAAGCTTGAAGAAGCCAGACAAGAAAGTCTTAAGTTGCTACAGGAAAAATTAAAGCTAGAAGACGAAAAACAAAATTTTGAATTGGAAAAACAAAAGCAAATCAACCTAGAAAAAGAAAAAGTCCGCCAACAAATCCTATTGGAAGCCAGCGAAACCCATCGATTAAAGGATCTAGAAAAAGAAAAAATGATCAGTGATTTAAAAAAATCACTCGAAGAAGCTCAAATAAAAGCCTCCCAAGGGTCACAACAACTTCAAGGTGAAGTAGCAGAGCTAGATTTAGAAGAAAGTCTTAGGTATACCTTTCCCCATGATCTTATCGAACCTGTTGGTAAGGGGGTAAGAGGTGCAGACATTAGCCAAACTGTTCGTACTAGCAAGGGGACTGTTTGCGGTGTCATTCTTTGGGAAAGCAAAAGAACCAAAGCCTGGGTAGACGACTGGGTTGTAAAATTAAAAGACGACCTAAGAGCCTCAAAAGCAAATATTCCGGTAATTATTACTGCAACCCTTCCAAAAGAAATCAAAAATGGGTTTGGAATTTACCAAGGTGTTTGGGTATCAGAGCCAAAGCTGTTTTTACCCTTGGCCGAAATTTTACGCAAAAATTTAATCGACGTTGCTAGAGAAAAACACCATAGTCAAGATAAGGGAACAAAGTCTGAAATGATTTACAGTTATCTAACCAGCGACGCTTTCATTCAGCAAGTTCAAAATATACTTGAGGTTCACCAAAACATGTTCAATCAAATTCAAAAAGAAAGAGTTGCCTTCGAAAAAATTTGGAAAGAAAGAGAAGCTCAAGCCCAAAGAATAATTAGCAGTACAGCCAGTATTTACGGTAGTATCCAGGGACTTGCTGGCCAGTCTCTCCCATCTCTTCCTCTTCTTTCACTTTCAGAGTGAATATCCATACTTCAAACCTATCATATCCTATAGATATGGTATAATACTGCAAATATAGTTCTTTAAAGGAGGAACAAATGGTTGACAACAAAATAAGGCTTTTTCTGTGGTTTTTAAGCTCCATTATTGCTGGCTATATCGGCTCACTTCCGTTCGCGGAGCAATACCCAAGAATTTTTGGTGTAGCTCTTTTTGTATGTGGCTGGTTGGCTTCTTGGCTAGCCCTTGGTTCAAAAAAGCTTCACGGCTCAGCCTTTTGGGTGGCAACAGCAACAGTTTTAGCTGCTCTGGTAATGCAATCCACAGATGTTTTGTCAGTAGGTATTGTTATATTATTCATCGGCCTTTTCGTTTACGCATTTGACCGCTAAAACCATAGCACTGGTGTAATTTATTACCAGTGCTTTTTTTGTGCCATGATACAATTTATGGTAAACACCTTAACATGGAGGTTCTTGTGAAATTTTCTAAAACCGCAACTGCTCTCCTTGGAGCAACTATCTTCACCTTGGCATTTTTACTAGAAGGTTTCCTTTTTTCAGCCTTTATAAAAATTTCAAATATCGAGAGTCTTAGATCAGTTGAAGTCTTTGCATTGTCTACTGGCTCTGCTGTGATATTGTTCGTGCTAAACATAGCCACATTATTATTTTTGGTTATGCTGACCAAAAGGCTACATGATTCACTCAAGGTCTTTAGTCTCTACTCAGTCCTTATACTAATTTTACCGTTGTTCCTTTCAACTGGCCTTTGGTTCAAGTTTAGCAAACTGTTCATTGAGAGTCTTGGTAGTTCAACCACTACACCAAATTGTGTAATCCTACCACTGTCTAT
>CAZQDQ010000050.1:0-6295 GCA_964592455.1 uncultured Pseudomonadales bacterium | reverse complement strand
GCCTTTTTTGCTATTATCGAGGGCTTCAAGCAAAGTGGCAAAATTATCGAAACTATTTCTCATCTGCTGGGCAGAGATAAGCCCCACACTACTAGTCACGAAAACTAATGGTTGATCTGCACAAAAAAGAACACGCTTTCGGAGCCTTTACTATTGGTGTTGCTGTTGGGGTAGGGGCTGCTCTTCTTTTTGGGACAGAAGATGGCAGAAAATTAGCTCAAAAACTATTCGACAGTTTGCCAGAAAAAATCAAAAACCTCAAAGAAGAGTCCGTCATTGCGAGCGAAGCGCGGCAATCTCCGTCTACCGTCCACGATCTACAATCTAACCCTTACGATCTATCGTCTGCTCCCGAATCCACATCCCACACCTACATTGCAAGCAAATCATAAAAAACCTCACCATTTTAGGTGAGGCACTAACTCATTTATCGTTCTCCTTAGTTTTGGTTGGAACCAAAATCGAAACAACTCCAGCCAATCCACCAAGTAAGAACATCAAGATTCCAGTTCCAAAACTGACTGGTGCAAACAATTCTGAGGCCCACGGATATAGCACCAGAAAAACGGCAAATAAAAACAAAAGTCTTTTATTTATCTTGCTCATGACTGCTCCTTTTTATCTTCAACCCAAGCTCCACGGCTCCAGGTCATTCGAAAATGATTGAGAAACCTTTAGTTTGTATAGATTCGCAAGTGTCAAAAGTTACTCAATTTTCCAAACTTCATCTTTTGGCCACTCAATTCTATAACCAGCTCTGGCTTGGCGCGTAATACTCAAAGTGCCAGACAAAAACTCGATATTTTTAAATTTGCCAGAGATCACTAGCACATCCAAGCCTTCAGAATCCTCATCGCGAATCCAAAGTACCCTCCCAAATTCGCTGTTTTCAACCACAGCCAATACAGCCTTTCCGATTGGTCCGACTAGTCTAACGGGCAGGCTGCAGTCGTAATGGATCATCAGCTTGTCTCGTGACAGAGTGTAACTCTGAACTGCTCTGTTAAACAAGTGCTTGGCTGAGAGGTTCAGTGCCATCGGTCCACCAACAGCAAACAAAACAATCGTGGCTATATACATCCAGACCGCAACATATGTCTGATTCTGATACCCTTTTGCCACGATCGCAACTGCCAATGCCAGTAAGACCATCGCCAGCCCCAACCACGACTTACGTTTAGTAACGTCCATTTTTACTCCTCTCTTAAGTTTTCAAATCTACCCCATAATTATACCACGGTAGCCTCAAAACCACCCCATAACTTGAAAAAATACCATCTCAATGATATATTAACGATGATACTAAAATCAGTTCATTGAGAGGTTAAAATGACAAAATTAGATTTAAAAGCGATAGCAAAAGACTTTTGTGCAGCGAATCCCGGAATGAGCCAAGTAATTGCTGACGAGTATTGCTCTGAGCTGAATACCATGCTGAAAGGTGTCCTCGATCAGAAGTTCACCTTGAAGAGCTATTGTGATGCAAAAATCCTTATCCTTCTCTGGTTAATGGCTCTTGACGGCAACAAGAAAGCCAAGCAAAAAAACTTGCGCAAATTACTCAACGAGACACCACTTCTTTTCCAGCTTTATGATGAACTTGTTGGGCAACTGAAAGAGATCTCGGCTAACCCCGAGTCGGCAGTCAAAGCGCAGGGTTTTGAAAATGAGTTAGAAATGATTGAGGCAAGAATGCCATTTTCTCCGGAAATGCTGAGATTGTACAAAGCCGGAAAACTGACGATCTCCATGGTCATCACGGCAAACCCAAATCTGCTTCTTAGTAATTCAGGTTAGTTGCTGTATGGCACATAAGCTCTGTGAATTTCACAGAGCTTTTTTATTCTCACTAGCCTTTCTGCTAAAATACCCCCAAACCGCACTTTACCTTCGGAGGTAACAAATGAAGTTTCTCAATCGACGTCCAATCCTTAAGCGTTTTTATTTTAGCCTTGGATTTTCTCTCCTTACCACGTTACTATGCAGTCTCCTTCTGAGAACAATTATCTTACCAGTTCCACCCAACGTCTCTTTCCTTGGCAATGGTGACATTATAGAAATTACTGGACCAGAAAACATAGATATTTCCATCTACGCCGATGAGGCAAGTTCAAAAACATCCATTCTTAGCAACGGCGTTGTCATTCTTTCGACAGAACCAAGAGTCAAAGAAGGGTATTATGATATTAAGGGTGTCATTCATCCTGGCACCTATCAAATCTCTGGTGCAAGTGCATATCTAAAGTTACAAGAAAATGCCCAGGTAACAAACAAAGACATGGAGAAAAGAACCAAAGATATCAACAAAAAAATGTTGGACTTTGTTTTTATTCTCTCTCTTGTTGTTTACTTTGCTTTCGCCCCACAAATGGTTAACCTAAATAAAACAGAAGAGACAGAATCACCTGTCAAGTAGCATTCATAAATAGCTTTCAATGTTCCCGCCTCAAGCGGGAATTTTTGTGGTCAATTTAACCAATCTAGAGTAAAATGGCCTCAACCATGACCATACAAGAAATTCGCACCAAATACTTAGAATTTTTCAAGAAAAAAGGTCACGCCGTCATCCCCAGCGCCACCCTCGTCCCCGAAAACGACTCCACTACTTTGTTTACTTCCGCAGGCATGCAACCCATGATGCCTTATTTACTGGGCCAAAAACATCCATCTGGCACCAGACTAGTTGATTCTCAAAAGTGTTTTCGAAGCCAAGACATCGAAGAGGTGGGAGATATGCGCCACACTACTTTTTTCGAAATGCTAGGCAACTGGTCATTAGGAGATTATTTCAAAGAAGAACAACTAAACTATTTTTTTAATTTTCTAACCAACAAGCAAGAAGGTTTAGGGCTTGACCCCAATAAACTTTTTGTAACCATTTTCGAAGGGGGATCGGGTGTCCCCAAGGACACAGAAGCCATCGCCATCTGGAAAAATCTTTTTGCCAAAGTTGGCATCAACGCCAAAGAGGGTGAGCGAATCTTTGCCTATCCAGCCGAAAAAAATTGGTGGAGTAGAGCAGGTGAGCCAGAAAATATGCCTCCAGGTGAACCAGGCGGCCCAGACAGCGAAGTTTTTTACGACTTTGGACCAGAATACAAACTCCACGAAAGTTCTTTATGGAAAGACAAGCCTTGCCATGTCAATTGCGATTGTGGCCGTTACTTGGAGATTGGTAACTCTGTTTTTATGCAATACCTCAAAAATGCCGATGGTACTCTCTCCGAACTGCCCCAAAAAAACATCGATTTTGGTGGTGGCCTAACCAGACTAGAAGCAGCATTAAGAAACGACCCAGACATGTTTAACATCAGCTCACTGTCTCCAATTGTCAAAGAAATCGAAAAACTTACTGGCAAAAGTTATGCTGACGAAGCTAATAAACCCCCAATGCGTATCATTGCCGACCATATTACTGCCGCTATCTTTCTTTGTAAGGATGGCGTTTTTCCAAGTAACAAATCTCAAGGTTATGTTTTAAGAAGACTCCTACGCAGAGCTGCGGTCAAACTTTACTTTTTAACCGGTAATCGAGAAGAAATCACTTCTCTCGCTGGTATCACTTCCTCAGTTATCAACATCTACCAATCAGTTTACTTTAATAACCAAGATGTTAGGCACATTCAAAGCACTATTGCCGTTGAAATTTCCAAATTCCAAAAATCCCTCGACAAAGGTATCAAAGAGTTAGAAAAGAAAACCGATGTTACCGGCAAAGACGCCTTTGATCTGTATCAAAACTACGGTTTCCCTTTAGATATTACCTTAGAAGTTCTAAGTCAAATAGGCAAAACCATCGACCTCAAACAGTTCCAGGCCGAATACGAAAAGCATCAAGAACAAAGCCGCTCTGCCGCAGCAGGGATGTTTAAAGGAGGCTTAGCCGACAACTCAGCCACTGTTACCGCTTATCACACCGCCACTCATTTACTTCATGCTTCCCTACGTCAAATCCTAGGTCTTCATGTTCAGCAAAAAGGTAGTAACATTACCGCAAAAAGACTGAGGTTCGACTTTTCTCATGCAGAAAAAATAACCGACGAACAACTAAAACAAGTCGAAGATCTCATCAATCAAAAAATTGAAGAAAAATTAACCGTCACCAGAACAGAAGAGCCAAAAGAGCAAGCCCTAGCTTCTGGCGCCTTGGCTTTTTTTGGTCAAAAGTACCCAGACATCGTAAGCGTTTACACGATTGGTGATCCAAAAAATCCTTTTTCAAAAGAGCTATGTGGAGGACCACATGTGACGAACTTGTCAGAACTTGCTAATATTAAGATAGTCAAACAAGAGTCCTTAGGGTCGGGAGTACGCCGGCTCTATCTAGAGTTTGTTTGATAATGCTTAATGAACTTCGCAAATCTTTTTAGTAAAAAAACAAACACCCCTCAGCCAGAATACTTTTTGGCTGTCGAAATTCACGAGTCCCTCATTAAAACTGCTCTTTGGGAAGTTCAAGAAGGACAATCAAACATTCTCAATATCGGAACCTACGAAATGTGGGCCGACGAAGACTCACTCATAAACGGTATCGACTCTTCCCTCGAGCAGGCGGTCAAAATAATTAACGGTCAACCCAACAGGGTTATTTTTGGTCTGCCAGACTCTTGGATGGAAGAAGATAAAATCCATCCTACAAAAATAAAGCTGATTAGCAAAATATGCAAGGAATTGGGTCTAGAACCTATTGGGGCAGTAACCATCAATCGAGCCGTCGCCCACTTTTTAAAAAAAAGAGATGGAGTTCCTCCAACAGCCATTCTTTTGGAAATTTATACAACCAAAATTTCTCTTTCGTACATCTATCTCGGTGAAGTAAAGTCTACAGAAGAAGTTGCCAAGTCTGGTGACATTGGCTCTGATGTAGAAGAGGGGTTAACTCGCATGGAGCTTCCAAACTATCCTGCTCGTTTCATTCTTACCAACGGTTCGGATTTAACAGACGAATCACAGCAAGTTACTGCTCATCCTTGGCAGGACAGACTTCCGTTCAAGCATCTGCCTAAGGTAGAGTCTCTTCCTGTTGACTTTAGCATAAGAGCCATCGCTCTTGTTGGTGGCACAGAGGCTGTCAAATTTATGGGACTGCCGATAAAAGAAGAAAAAGAAGCAGTGTCAAAACTCTCACAAGACAATCTTAAACAATCTTCTGCCATAGGTGAACCCACCTCAGGCGGAGAGATCCTATCATCTGGCTCCGACAATCTAAAAATCCCAGAGGGTGACACTCCCGATATTGAAGAGCACGGCTTTTTTTACGAAGAAATCAAAGCATCAGAAGTTTCATCATCAGATTATGATTCCGACATCTCTATCGATCCAGGTCATCAGCTCACCTACGTAGAGACTCAGAATTCAGAAGAAAACCTTACCTCGCCCGAGACTTCCACCTCAGAAGACCGTGTCGAAATTATTGCCCCTGTTTCTTCTCAGCTCCAAAAACCAAAATTCAAGTTCGCTTTACCAAAACTTCCCCGCTTTCCCTCTCTCAAACTACCAAAGTTAAAATTCAATTTTGCTCTGCTATCTATCCCTTTTTTACTGTTAATCACCACTGCTGTTTACTTTTATTTTGGCAAGGCAGTCATTGCTTTGTACTTTAACCCCCAAAGTTTTAGTCAGACTCTTACGGTTTTTGTTTCCGACAAACCAAGTCCAGACAGACCAACTTTGGTTACCACTACTCAAAAAGTTTCTGGCAGCACCAAAGAAACAACAGCCACTACAGGTACAGCCACAGTTGGTGACAGAGCCGCTGGAGTAGTTACTATCGCCAATAAAACCGTTGCTCCACTAATCATCAAAAAAGGTACTATCCTAACTACCGACAACGGAAAGTACTCTTTTAGTGTCGACGAAGAAGTTACTGTCGCCTCAGCAAGCTCGGGTTTACTAGACGTTATCTCTGGCAAAGCTACAGGTGTCAAAGTCACTGCTACCAAAATTGGTCCAGAGTACAATCTTTCCGCTGAAAATACACTCACGGTAGATAGTTTCTCCCGTACAGTCGCTATTGCCATTTCCGAAAAAGAATTTACTGGCGGCACTTCCCGCTCCGTCAACGCTGTTTCCAAAGCGGATCAAGACAAGCTCATAGCTCAAGCTACCGAAAAAATAAAACAACTCACCGAATCTCAAATTGCTAGTGCCACTCCTGGCAAAAAAACTATTCCTCTTTCAGAGCTGCAAATAACCAAAAAAACTTTCGACAAAAATATTGGTGAGGAATCCACCACTCTCAATCTGGAACTAGAGGGATCTTTAGACACTTTTGTTTATACAGAGCAAGATCTTT
>CAZQDQ010000049.1:0-6368 GCA_964592455.1 uncultured Pseudomonadales bacterium | reverse complement strand
AAAAATACTGTTAAGTTGGATGAACTAAGCAATGGTGACACCATTTTTGGTATTACCAAAAAATACCAAGGTAAGTTTTCTCTCGCTAAAGCAGTCAAACTCTAGCTAGTTCTCAGTCTTGCCGAGCAACCGATAAACCGATAAACTGATTTCATGTCTGCCCGACTCGGAAAAAACCGCACTATTGCTTATTCGCTTCTACTTTTAAACGCCATACTTTGGGGATTTGCTGCACCTATAATCAAATACTCTTTAAACTATACTACCCCATCGGTTTTTCTTTTTTATCGTTTTGTAATTGCCAGTTTTCTTTTTTTTCCTATTTTTTTACTCTACAAATCACAAAACCACCGAAAAAAAATAAATATTACTCACCACCTTATTCTCGCTTTACTTGGCACCCCACTCACTCTACTTCCACTTTTTTACGGTCTCTCTGCCAGTACCGCTATTGAAAGCTCCATTATTGAAAGTGCTAGTCCCGTTTTTGTATTTTTAGGCGGACTAGTTTACCTAAAAGAAAAAGCTACTCACAAAGAGTGGCTTGGGACAATAATTGCCTTACTCGGGACACTCCTCCTTACAGTTTACCCAATCATCACCCATGCCCCAGATACACTTTCTGTAAGAGGTAATTTACTAATAATTCTTAGCAACCTATTGTGGGCTGGGTTTTTACTAAAATCCAAAATGGATCACACCGACCCTATTTACCTCAGCTTTTTCTCCTTTTTAGTTAGCATTCCCTTTTTCTTGGGGTTAAATTTACTCACTGTTGGCAATAATTTTGATCTTGCCCCCCAAGCTATCCCTGGAATTTTGTATATGGCCATTGGTGGCTCTATTATTGCCTTCTGGGCTTATCAAGAAGGACAAAAAAGAATTGAAGCCTCTGAGGCAGCTATTTTTAGCTATCTTAAACCCATTTTTACCATTCCTCTTGCCTACTTTTGGCTCAAAGAACCATTTGGCTTATCTACCATCTTTGCCACCAGTCTCATCCTCCTCGGCGTCTACCTCTCAGAGAAAAAATGATACCTCTGTCATTGCGAGCGTAGCGTGGCAATCCATAAATAAGTCTACCATCCCATAACATTTGACTTCTAGCCTTTTTTGTGCTAAACTCTCCCATCGCAAGTTTTTAAAATACGAAAGAATTAGGAGAAGACATGCCAACTTTCCACAGTGACCTCAGACAACCTCGCACTCCAGAAGAAGAAGAGTCAAGGAAGAAAAACATAAACGATGCGTACAAAACTGGTTTGTATGCGTTCTGGATCATGGTAGTCGCCGTTGTTCTTGGAGTACTAACAACTGGCACGTTACTGCTCGTTGTTTTCCAGGTCATCGCATTTGCGGCTGTACTTACACTTGCTGGATGTGTAGCAGTGTATGTATACAATACCCTGCCGTAATCCCAAAAAACCGTTCGAGATCTCGAACGGTTTTTTTATCCTTTTTTGCCAAAAATAGCCTCGCGTGGTACAATAATCGAGCTTATGAAACAGAATATTCATCCAAATTACGAACCAATGACCATTACTTGCGCTTGCGGTAACTCTTTTGTTGTTGGTGGATCCAAAAAAACCCTGCACGTCGACGTTTGCGACAAATGCCATCCCTTTTTTACTGGTACCCAAAAATTTGTTGATGCTATGGGTAGAGTCGATAAATTTATGGCCAAGCGAGCTGCTGCTGCAGGTTACGTCAAAAAGACCAAAAACAAATCTGAATCTGAAGACAAAACTCCTGTTTCCCTCAAGGAAATGCTCGAAAACCAGAAAAAAGCCCTCAAAGCCGAAACACCTCTCGTCGCTGAGTAGATTAATCCCCGTCATTGCGAGGAGCTTGCGACGTGGCAATCCACGATTTATACCGCTTTTGAATAAAACACGAGCATATGGACAATAGCCAACCAAACTACCTCCAAACTGAAATCGACCGTTTGCAAGCGGAAATCGCTACCAACCAAAAACTCCTCACCGACCCAGAGCTTGGAACACTAGCCAAAGACGAAGTGGCGAGATTGCAAAGGGCCATAGAGAGCCTCAAAAACGCCGACAAGGCCGAAGGTCGAGCCGACGAGCCAGAAGACTCAACCGGCGAGCTGAATTCCTCCCCTGCTATTCTAGAGGTCCGTGGCGCTGCAGGTGGAGACGAGTCCAAAATCTTTGCCGATGACCTTCTGCGTATGTACGTTCGTTTTGCTACCAACCACGGTTTCACGATCGAATATTTGGACGACACCGTCATTAAGCTTAGCAAACCTAATCGTGATTTATGGAACTTTGGCGCCTACGAAACTTTCCAATACGAGTCAGGTGTACATAGAGTTCAAAGAGTTCCAGAAACCGAAGCTCAGGGTCGAATCCACACCAGTACAGCCACAGTGGCAGTTCTCCCGGTAATTAAGGCAAACCAGTTCGAAGTCCGTGACCAGGACTTGGAGTGGCAATTTACCCGTGCCGGTGGACCTGGTGGTCAAAACGTAAACAAGGTCAACACTGCCGTTCGCCTTACCCATATTCCCAGTGGCCTTGTTGTTTTTGTTCGCGAGGAACGCTACCAGGCCAGAAACAAAGAAATAGCCCTAAACCTTATCCGCTCCAAGCTCTGGCAAGCCGAGGAAGACAAGCGCCTTAGCGCTCTCTCTAGCCAGCGTACTGAGGCTGTCGGCACAGGCTCCCGCTCCGAAAAGATCAAAACTTACAACTTCCCCCAAAACCGCCTCACCGACCATAGACTAGAAAAATCCTGGCACAACCTCAAAGATGTTATGGAAGGCGACCTGGCAGACATTTTCACCACTACTATCACCCACTTCTCTGTCCCACCCAAAAGCTAACCAGCTTTTCTCACCTAACATCTTGCATTCTACCATTTGTGTTAAAATACTCTCTGAAATAAATTTAACTCTATAGAAGGAGAATAAATGAACATTCAAATTGAAGGTATTTTAGTTGCAAACACCGGTCCGTTCACTGTCGCAATTAGCACGGGTGAAAATGTCCAAAGCTTAACCCTACCCGACCATATCAAGCAAATTGAAATTGCACCAGACCTAACGGATAAAGCTTCGTTGAGTGACCACACCTTGTCACTTCAAGGAAAGGCGGCAATCCACATCTATATCAGTGAAGCATTCAGCCGCGCAGAAGTCGTAAAACTTGACGAAAAAATGACAGACCTCTTTTTCGCAAGTCTCAACACCGATCCTGATGTAAAGAAGTTAAATGCCCGCATTCAAGAAATGCTTAAAGAACTTATTGAGGATGCCAAAAAAGTTCTTGACTTTATGCCCGATGAAGGTTACACAAGCAGTGCCGTTTACCTGATGGGTAAAGTTGAGTGGAGCGGGGTCATTAAAGAAGTTGTAGAAGCAATCAAAAAAGCTTTTCCAGATGGCAAAACCAACCTGGTCACAAAATACTTTCCGGAAGTTAAAAGTTTTCTCTAAACACATTACCGGCCCGCGCAATTGCGCGGGCGTTTTTTATAAAAAATTGTACCAAAACATTTATTCAATGCTAAAATTAGCCATCCTAAAAAATGGAGGCACTTTTCCATGGCAGTCAGCCAAGATAACCCAAGAGCACACAACCTAGAACCACACGAACTACGAGAACAGCTTGTTGGTCTCAAAGGTTCTACCAAAAAAGTAAAACCGTCCCCAAAATTTCATTGGCTCGGTTACCTTATTCCTATTGTTGTTTTTGTTTTCAGTAAGATAATCACCAATTTCCTTCAAATGACATCTGAATCTAAGGATATCATCGACATAGTTTTAGTAATACTCATTGTCAGTTCAATTGCAGTTTACACATCACTTATTTACGGAGATAAAAATGGCTAAATCAGGTGACCCCAATCACGGACCCGGTCCAGTTCTTCCTATCTATCCCGATCCAAATGAAACAACCCAACCAACAAGAGCTGTTGGTGAAATCACACAACAAAACAAAGCGGTCAGAGCAAAAACGCCCGAACAAGAACCAATCCCAGAACCAGAAAAAAAACCTGTCTTTGGTTTTGGCAGTCTTCTTCTTTTGATCCTCCTGGTTTGGGGTGCTGAGTGGATTGGTACTACTCTTCCTGGCCCTTTTGACGATATGCTCTACGAGCTAATCGCCGCCCTCTTCTTCGGCTTGATCCAATATATACGCAGCCTTCTCTACAAAAAATAGCCTCACCGCCCTCCACTCGGAGGGCGTTTTACTTGCAAAACAAAACAAAAAATGATAATATAGGCTAAATTTCGCACAAGAACATAAGGAGTTAAAATGGGCAAAAAAGTACAAATCGATGAGACGGTCGCAAGATGTCCAAAATGTCTCGAAGCAAGTATTTATTATGTTGGTGAAGACCACAAAAACATTGAGTGGTTCAGAGCAGATCGAGCTAAAATACTCAAAGATGCTTGTTGCGCAAACTGTAAACATATTACCAACAGTGAAACCATTGTTGAAATTGTATGCTCAACCAGAATTTACCACAATAACACCGCATACAGCGTTAAAGAAGTAGCCGAAAAATTCATATTAGTGATTAGATCACCAAAAAACATCGCGCTACATAAAAAAGAGAATTTCAACCCAAATGAGCCGACTTTGTTTCTTAGCCCCATCGACAGGGAAAAAGTGCTAAAAGCTATGGGAATAACTATTCATGAAAAAGAGACTGACGAAGAAAACAAAGACCAATCTTCAACGGTAGTTGGCAGTATTAAAGTTGGTAGTATTTCTGCTGGTAGTGGTCCTTTCATCGGGAGCAACAATATATCCTCTACTACCAAAAACGGTATTAAATTTACCTATGCCGTGTTTGGAAGTAATATGATCATCGAAGACTCGCAATAGCGAGTCTTTTTTTCTTATTTTATCTTTTGAATTTTAGATTTTTTGTGCTTTTAGCACTTCTATTGCCTTCTCCAACTGATTATCTGCTTTTGGATTTTTTTCATCGTAAACAAACTTCACTTCGACATCTGGCATTAACCCTTCCTTGTGAATATTTTTACCAGAAGGTAAAAGCCACTCCGCTATAGTCACATGCAAAGAAGATCCGTCCCCTATTTCCTGAGCTTCCTGAACAGTTCCCTTTCCAAAACTCTTTTCCCCTACAAGTTTAGTGCCCAGTCTTTCTCGCAATGCCCCAGCCAAAATCTCCGAGGCCGAGGCCGAGCCACGATTAATAAGAACTACTAGTGGCATTCCAATAAGTTTGCCGCTTCTATCAACCGACAAAACCTCGGTTCTGTTTTTATCTCTTTGTTTCACTATCACACCATCGGCAATAAACTCGCTACCAAGGTCCACTGCCCGCTGTAAATATCCTCCTGGGTTATTTCTAAGATCCAAAATAACCCCCAAAGCTTTTTTATTTATGATTTCCCTAACAAAACTCTCCCACTCTGGCAATGTCTTTTCCCCAAATTTATTTACTCTTATCACCGCAATCTTGTTGTTATCTACCCACTCAAGTTCAGTTGAAGGAACATTTATAGTATCTCGAACCAAGGCCACTTCCCTGCTCTCCTTTTCCCCTTCACGAAAAATAGTAAGTTTCACTTCTGTTTCCTTCTCTCCTCGGATAAGGTTAACCGCCTCTTCGATGTTTATTCCCGATGTATCCTTATCAACCTTCTTTTTCTCGTCTACGATTTTTAAAATCAAATCCCCTGCTCTAAGCCCAGCTCTCATTGCCGGACTGTCTTTTATTGGACTCATGACTGCCAAAGTTTTCTCTACAAATCCAAGCTGTATTCCAACCCCACCAAACTCCCCTTTAAGATCTTCCTTAGAGCGCTGATTCTCTGTGGGTGGGAAAAAGGCCGTATATGGGTCACCCAAAGCCGCTGTCATTCCCTCCGCTGCCCCATACATTAATTTCTTAGCGTCCAAATCATCTGGCTTAAGATAGTCTTTTTTTATTCTGACTAGAACTTCGTTCATTATCTCCGTTCTCACTTCGCCCAACTGACTCCCTTTGCTTAGACCATTGGAAAGTGAATATCTTGTTCCCACATAAAACGACAAAGAACAGGCAATAAAAAACAGAAAAAAACCACGAACAAATTTTAAGTTCATCTTAAGATGTAAAGTCTAAATGCTAACGTCTTAGGCCTTGTCTGTGAAAGGAAGCAGAGCTATATGCCTGGCTTGCTTTATTGACCGTGCCATACGGAGTTGGTGCTTTTCGCAAACTCCAGTGGTCCAACGAGCAACAATTCTTTTCTTAGGAGAAATTCCCACAGATAAAGATTCCAAGTCAGAGTATTTAGGCTCCGATCTTTTAACACAAAAAGGGCAGGGTTTTTTGGATTTTCGATTTTTTTTTCAGGAATATCCGCTGCGATGACTTCAGGGGCG
>CAZQDQ010000048.1:0-6399 GCA_964592455.1 uncultured Pseudomonadales bacterium | reverse complement strand
TACAAACTGTGATATTTCATTGGCGCCGAAGTTCCACCAACCACTCCACAAACCAGGAAGCAGAACAAAATAAGAGCGCCATAATAATATTAAGGATACAGGTATAAGGAAAATGGAAAAAGTAAAAAAGACCTTTGGATAATAGTTTACGATTCTTTCTAAACCAAGAGTGATAATTAGAACAATTGGAACGATAATTGGTATGACCCGTTGAATGGAAATAAAGTGACCAGACATAGCACCTGGTAAAGGAGAAGTGAGTAGTAACAATAAAATTAGCTTTACACCTGAATCTTTTGTGTTTTTTAAGATGTGGTAAAAACCTACAAAAAAAGGAATTATTTGCCAAGAATAAAAAAGGCTGATTTCTGGTATGTAGTGCTGTAGGTTAATATCGGCCGTACTCCGACCAAAGTAAGTTTGTGGAGACCAATATATAGTTAGCTGCCTTATAAAATCCCAAACTCCAGTTTGAAAGTTGCTGGCAGCAAAACTTTGATTTTTGACCCAAAACGCTGGAGTAGTAATTAGAAGCAGATGGGGTATTTGGGTGGCTAAACAAATAAAACCATTAAAAGTGATAGCTTTTATGTTCTTTCTAAGAAATATTTTGTCCTTGTAAATTATTAGAAAGAGTAAGAGGAATATGGGAACTAAATAACGCTCTGTATGCGCTGTATAGGTGGAGGCGCTAAGAAATAGTAAACCAACGAGACTGAATTTGTTTTTTTTAACACCAATCCACAGTAAATAAGTACCGATGTAAAAAAGTGTATATCCTAGGGTAACTTCGTAACCCAACCGAGCATTGAAGACCACCCACGGAGTGATGGCGAAGAAAAGACTTGAAACCAAAGCAGAGTATTTGCCGCGAAAAATCTTTAAGCTATCAACTAGCCTGTAAATAACAAGAGTGAGAATAATAGTCGCAAGGGCAGAAGGAAGTCTGAGACTAAAAGCGTTTAGACCAAAAGTTTTTATAAAGGGAATTAAGGTGTATATAAATAGAGAAGGTGTATAAGCTCCAAATAGACGGAAAAGAACCGGATAGTTTTGACCGTATTCATCTTTTCCGGTTTTTAAAATGGAATAAGCATTGTAACCCACAGTTGTTTCATCAGCATATAGACTACTAGGTACACTCGATAATTTCCACAAATAAAGAAGACTAGCAATAACTATAATTAAACCTAGACTCAAAAATTTTCTATTGTTACTTAGCATATTTCTTGCTTAATGAAAGCAGTATTACGGGTAGAAACAAGATCCCAAGCCATTCTTTACTGGCTGGGTACAGTGATAAAGCAATAAACTGGGGAGTGCAGATAACAACTGACAAAAAAGGTTTGTGTAAATATGTGCGGATGACTAAGATAAGATAGATAAAAAAGGTAAGCAACTCTAGAGGGTTTGAATACAGCTTGGTGAAATCAAAGACATTGGTAAAATTTTTTTCTACGCGAAAGTAGAATGCAAATTCGGGACGGCTTTCGATAATGTTGGCTAACCTGTAAAGTGCTGGTGGGTAGAGATTCATTTTTTGCACCTTGTAGTCTTCTAGTAGCCTTGAGTTGGCCGAACTATTTGTGTTGTAGTTTTGAGTTAAAAAAATAACAGACAAAACTAGTGATAGCAGAAAAAAGTGAATTCTATTTATCTTGGGCATTTTTTCCTGTCACCAAGTAGAAAAGTGGAAAACCTTGAGGGTCATAGATAGTTTTAAGCACTCTTGCCCAGCCAGGTGGATCTTTTTCCCAATTCCAATCACCTGGAACCTCTATACCCTGGACGGCTAAGTATAATGTTTGCGGAGTCAAGAGATTCACCAAATCGTCCATTTTGGAGACATTACCAAAGTAGTATTTAGAACCAAACCTAAAGCCAGTAAAGCCGTTTTCGGTAAATGAGTTTGGATTATCGCCCGAGAAATCTTTGTGAAATAGGATTGGGTTGTATTTGGCAAAGAAAGCAAAAGGAATTAGGGATGGTTGATAGGTGTTATTGATGTAAACTTTGTCAAAGTTTGGTGCTATTTCTGCTAGTTTGGGAATTATCAAGTTGTAACCAAAGTGCCAATAGCGCCAAGATTGGTATTTGTAATGTGCATAGTAGTTGTACAAATAAGCGGATAAGTTTAGAAAGATTCCAAGCGAAAAGATAGCGATAATAAGTTTTTTTATTAGTCCCCTATCTGGTAAAAAATGAATGGATAATGAGCTGATCAGGGTAACGCTAAGAACCATGATAAATAGTCTAGTTGCGTGATTGGCCCCATCTAGGGTTAACGCAGATGGTATAGGGGAAATTAGTAAGGAAAAAAGCAAGAGTTGTATTGGCTTTTGAGAAATGTTTTGAGCTGTCCAAAAAAGTCCAATGATAAAAAGAAGAAAAACAACATAAAGAAATTCTCCAGATTTACCAGATGAGTGGCGAAAGTACTGGTCCCCCCTACCAAATAAAAAGTCTGGAGAAAATGCAGTTAAGTAGTTTCTGGTAATAACTTCAAGAGTAGTGGTGTACTTGTTGATAAATAACTTATCTAGGAGTTTGTTACTTACCCAGTTTTCGTTTCTTAAGAGGATGACTTGCTCCGTTACAGGAAAGCTGCTCAGAATGCTCAATTTTTGAAACCGAGCGCTGGCGTTACCAAAAAAAATATTTTTTAGGGAAACAAGAAATAGCGCAGAAGCCAAAAGATAGATAATTATTGAAAGTTTTGTTAGGGAGTGCTTTTTAAAAGGATAAAAAATTAGCAGTCCAAGAAGAGTAAGCGGAGCAATAATAACAGCCGTAGAGTAGGTGAAGAGGGTGAGAACAAGAAAAAAGACTGACCAGTGATACTTGTTGTTGAGATAAAAGTAAATCCCTAAAAGGATTAAAAAAACAAGAGGAACAACTTCAAAACTAGCACGGGAATAATGAATGTGCCACGGGGTAACAGCAAGAAGAAAGGCACTTAAAAGGGCAACCTTGTTTGAGGAGAATAGTTTTAGACTTACTAAATACAAAAGGTAGACCGAGGCAATTCCAATGAGTGCAACAGGCAACCTGACACTAAAGATGCTTGGCCCAAGTATTCCGACAAAAGGGGCGGTTAGGTACATGAGCAAGGGAGCGCGATACTCTGAAAGACTCTGAATGTAAGTTGGTAATAAGTTATCCATATAGTCACGTCCGGTTGTCCAGATTGACCAGGCGTGGTAACCGACATCAATTTCATCACCAAAAAGAGAAATGGGTAAACTATCTAGTTGGTACAGCCTGAGAAAAGAAGCCAAAACAAGAATTAGTAAAATAGGCAGATTCTTTTTCATATGAATGGTAAACGCAAGCTCCAACTTAAATTTAAATAGTAGAAGATAGAAAGAATTATAAACAATATTGTTTTAGGAAGAAAACCAAAAGTGCTTACAAGAAGAAAAACCAAGGCAGGGTACAAGTGTCTTTCGTGAACTCTGGTTTGCAAAAAGAAGACAAAAAATGACCAAAAAAATAAGGTGTTGGCAATATTGTCTTTGACTTTTGAGTTCCAATGTTTTACCAACAAACAAAAAAGTAGTGCAACTAATGAGACTATTGAAATAAAGCGGATACTTAAACCAAGAACTTGATAATTGTCGTTTGTGCCAAGTGGCAATAAGAAGTACCAAAGATTCCAAGCCGCATCGGAAACAACCGTAGAAGAGCCAGACAAAGTAGCGAAGTAGCTACTTATAGCAGAGTAGGGACTAAGGCTAAAAGGTAAATAAAGACCAAAAAAAGTTAAGAAGGCAATAAGTGATCCCTTTACTAATTGCATAAAGTTGATGTTTTTTAACCATATGAGTAAATAAAAGGGTAGCAACCAGAGGGCGGTTTGTTTGGTAAGAGTGGCGAGGGTGAAATAAAAAAGACTTTTGGAGCTGCTTTGGTTTTGAAAGCTCAAAAACAAAAAAAGCATGGTTATCGATTCGATTTGCCCCCACACAGAACTAACATAGATGACAGCTGGGTTGAATAAAAAAAGCAGACTAAAAAAGAAGGAGGTCTTTGGTGCTTTTTTTTGAAGTGATTTGTATATTAACCAGGCTAAAACAACATCACTGATTATACTTGGCAGTTTTAAAAAGGCAAAAACAATATTTTCTGAGAGCATAAGGGGGACAAGGCTAGATGGAAAAAGTGGAAAACTGTTTAGTGACAAAACTACCCACTTGCAAAAAGAATAGAAAAGATGACTAGCTCCAAAAAGAATTATGGCCAAGGGTGGGTAATTTGGATCATTGAAACCTGGAAATTTTTTGTCGTAAAAACCCAAAGGGTTACTAATAAATCCGTTAGCCCACACCAAGTGATTTTTGATATCTCCAGAATACTGAAAATAGGAAATAACAATTCTAAGAAGAAGACCTAGAAACAAAAAAAGAATGAATGCTTTGAGTTGTTTATTCATTTTTGCTTTTATCTTTTTCTATGAACAACCAAAGAAAACTAGCTACAAGTAGAGCCCGTCCAAATAGAGTGACTTTAACAAAAAGATCGCTCGCGGTTAGGCTGGGTGGTAACTTTAGAGTAGAGTTTATTAGACTACCAAAATGGAGCGTATTGTCGAAGGAAAAGAGCACCAAGAACCAACCGACTAAACAAAATAGCCAAAAATACCAATCCTCTTTCTTTAGAAGCAGGATAAGAGGCGTAACCCAAATAAACCACTGTGGATGGAAGTTGGCAAAGACTAAACTAGATAAGAGAACTAGAGCAATGGACTGGCCTGAGCTTTTTTTGTTATTAATGAAAAGCAAGTAAGCAGCTGCTAGAGCAATGAAGAAAAAAGGGATTGTTGTCCCATTTGAAACTTCTATACCAGCATGTACCGTTTTGTTTATCTGGTCAGCAAAAAGGGCGTAGTGCTTATAGGCGGCTGATCCAAGAAATGGTGAAATGCCTAAAAAGTAAATGAAAACACCAAGTATAAGACTAAAAACTGAAGAAGTTATTGTCTTTGCCTTGTTTTCATCTTTAGCCTTTAAGACTAAAAATGGTAGACATATTAAACCGACGGGTTTTATGAGTGCAGAAAATGAAACTAAAAAGATGGCTAGATAGTTTTTACCTTTTGTAAGCATAAGCCAGGCAAGTAATAAGAAAAGAGCAATAAAAATGTCGACTTGTCCAACAACAGAGCTTACAAATATTGCTACAGGGTTTAAAGCCCAGGCGGTTTGGACTATTCGACGAGTAACGCTTTTTCTTAAAATGACTCCCAAGATAAAGAAAATCAGGACGTCTGCAAAAATCATGGGTAGTTTGTAAAAAAGAAGGTCTAAATTAAATTGGGAGGGAAAGTTTTTTTGCCAGTCTGCGTTGACATATTTTTCCGCTGTTTTTGAAACAAAGTCTGGAAAGGGTAAATAAAAAGTAGCAGGGATCAAATAAGCCAGTGGCTGATAGTTATAAATAGTTTTATTGACATCTTCGCCGGAACGGTCATAAAAATTTAGCCACTCCCCTTTTCCGACAACGTAGTAGCTAGATAAAGTTATGGCACCTAAGTCTTGATGGTAAGTGGTTATTGAGAGAAATAATCTTGTTAAAAAACCAATAACTACCAGTGGTAAAAATATTTTTGTTTTCATTCTAGTCTTTAAATTTTTTTCCTCTTAAAATTACTTGCCATTTATGGCCTAACCACAAAGTTAGGTTCAACAACTTAGAGTAGAGTTTCCCGTAATAAATTTCTGATGAGGCAAGCAGAGGACTATTTAGGTGGCTTTTAAAGCCTCCGCTGGCGCCATGGAGATGAATTACCAGACTTTTGGGATAGTAATACAGTGGTAAATTTGCTTTATGGAGACGATAACAAAATTCAATATCTTCGTAGTAAAGGAAAAAGCGCTCATCTAAGTTACCAACCAAATTAAAAGTAGTTTTTGGTATTAACATTGCTGCCATAACCGCCACTTCGATTTTTTGAATTCTTTTTTCTGGTAAGTATTTACCAAAGCAATTTTTGCAGCCAAAAAAATCTTTTTTGACGGCATTAACGACACTAGGAAACTTAAAGGCTGAGGCTTGTGGAGTGCGGTTGTTGTTTAGCAGTCTGGGAACTACGGCCCCAACAATATTTTGAGAAGCGGCAAACGAATGCAGTTTCTCTAGGCCGCTGCCAATGAATTTACAGTCGGGATTTAAAAGTAAAATGTAGTTTCCTGAAACTTTTTTTAGTCCCTGATTTACACCCTTAGAGAAACCCAAGTTTTGGTTATTATTGCTAATTTGTGGTTTGAGAGAGTGCGATTTTAAACTACTTAAGTCTTCAGTTGGTGAGTTGTTAATGATGATTACTTCTATTCTTAACTTTCTTGCGGAAGATTTTAGAGAGTCTAGGGCAACTTTTATTGTTTCTTTTGAACGGTAATT
>CAZQDQ010000047.1:0-6652 GCA_964592455.1 uncultured Pseudomonadales bacterium | reverse complement strand
GATCTCTCTTCTACTTCAACCTCAGCTTCATCGGACTCTTGGGTGGGGAAAAACTCACTCTCCACATGTGAATAAGCCACCACTACCAACCCTATTTTCTTCAAGGCCGACCTGTCCACCCTAATTTTGGACTTTTTGCGCGACTTGGGTACCACAGCAGATTCCTTTTCTTCTTCTTGTTTCTCTTTGGTTTCTTTTGTTTCCTCTTCGACCACAGTTTCCACCTCTGGTTTCTTTTTGTTTAACCTAAAAAAATCTTTAATACTCATGAGAAATTATTTTTGCTATTTAACAATGCGCAAGTCACCCTGCATATCCACAATAACACCAAAGCTACACAAGGATCAACCACCAATTTTACTCAAAATGGTAAAATACCACCCAGAAAGTACTTTTCCACAAAGGAGTCAGCTTAAATATGAACACTTACGCAGACATGGCGAGAACGATCCTTTCCAGACGTGAGCATGCCAATTCACCAAGACCTACAGAAATCGATCGAATCAAAGCCAAATTTGTCGAGTTCGTACTCAAGAGAAACCATCAAGACCTAATTAATCTCCTACTTGAATGGCACAACCTCTACGAAAATACATCTGGCACCATAGCAGCTCTCTACGAACTTCTCAAACAAGACAATACCAACATTACTGTCACACTAAACAGCTCTCAAAAACTAAATGACGTTATCACTTTTAAAGACGTTTTTGGTCTGACTATCCGCTTTATCTCCTACTCAGAGTCCCCCCATACTTTTCACTGGGACATCCTTAAAGAAGGCAAAATAATTAGAAGCACTCATACTGGCACCAACAGAGAAGATCTCACCGAACTCGTCGCTGACTACCTAGAAACCAAAGGGTAACTTACCTTAATCTCCAACCTTATCCCCTCCAATTAGGAGGGGATTTTTATCACCAGTTCAACTGCCACACCCCATTATCATCCCTATCAAACTTCCTTATCTGCTCAAAACCAGCCTTTTCTACTACTTTTATCGACGGCACATTTGACTCCTCTATCTCGGCAATCACTATCGGTGGGTTCTTTTTGCCCGGGCGTTTATCAAAAATATAGTCTGCCACCAGTTCACAAGCCAAACGAATCCCTTTACTCATAATGCCGCTAGGACCAGTCTCCGATTTAGCATAGCTAATCTCCAACCTGCCGCGGATAAGTTCAGACGGGTAAACATAAATGAATCCATGTACTCTTTTCTCGCCTGCAATAGCAAACAAGAATTCGTTGCCCTTCCCTTGCTCTCTCATCCACTGTTTATAGTGTCTGTGTTTTACTCCATAAATGTCTGTCATCCACTTTTTAACCCCCTTAGAAGTCGTAATTTCCTTCAAGTTTTCCAAGTCAGACAAATTCTCTGGGTCAAAAAAGCGCACTGTGTATTCGACCCCATCTTTTTGAAATGTTTTTTTCATCAAAACCATAGTCAAATAATACCAAAGTCAAACCATTTACGATATATTTAACTTATGCTAGAAAAAAGCGATCTCCATCAAATTAAAGAGATTGTCGAAGAAGTCGTGGAAAGAAAACTCGAAGAGAAACTGGGTCAACGCTTTGCAGAACAAGAAAACAGGCTTGATCAAAAACTAAAACCAATTCACAAAAAACTCAACAAGCTCCAGAAAGATCTAGACATCACCATTCGTTCCCTCGACAACGACCACCTTAAAAACAGACAGCGCATTGAAAGAATCGAAAATCACCTCCAACTACCTCATTTTGCTCCATAAAACCACCTAATAAATATTCTTGTATAATGCCTCTAGGCAGATCTTCTCCTCCAAGATTCATTTGCCACCCCGGACAACATGTCCGGGGATTTCTTTTTTTTGCAGGGGTGGAGAGAATCGAACTCCCGTCTTTGGTTTTGGAGACCAAGGTCCTACCACTGAACGACACCCCTATTAGCTTCTATTCTAAACCACTTCCACCCAAAAATCGCCCCATGATATAATATAGGACAGACATTTACATTTTATCTCTCAAAGGAGTCAGCATGAAATCACCAATGGTATACAAAAATACCGAAGTGAAAATCGCCTTTTTCGTAGGCATCTTCACTAGCGCCATTGTCGCCTTTACCACTTACGATGTAGTTGAGATTTGGCAAATTGTAGGCTACTTTCTGGTCATTACAGGTGGTTTGACGTTTATGGCCTGGGCACTAAGATACGGCACCATCTATACTCGCGTAGTGACAAACTGTGTAGAACCTGAAGATCTCACCATTGGCCAAATTTGCTACCTAAATGGCGAATTCCAGGCCAAGTTCCTCTACAAAGACGGCTACTATGGTCATTTTGTTTTTAAAATAGAAGGTTTAGATGACGAAGTGGATGTCATTCCTGGCCGTGTCCGTATGTATTTCTCCTCAAAAAAAGAGGTCTAACTCAGTCACCCGTCTCAATTTTGAGGCGGGTTTTTCTTTTCTAGTTTTAAAACTTTTGGCTCAGCTTTAAACTTGTCCTCCCACAACAAATCAAAAACATCCATCTCTCTTTTGCCCAATCTTCTGTATTCTTCACCAAAAGACTCATTGCATAGTCTTTCCAAAGCAATAGGCAAACTCTCACCACGCCCAAATGCTTTGTATAAAAATTCCAAGTGTTTATTCACCAAGTCAAACAAGCGGTCTCCTGCCTTCTCTTTGTTCTGTTTAGGTGACCTTTCTTGGTGAGAAGTAGAGATAAGCCCAGTAGGCAAGTGAAACATTTGTATTCTACTCTCGTTCTTTTGTACATTCTGGCCCCCCGCACCCCCACCCAAAGATGTTTTTATTTCTACAAAGTTTTGTTCGCCTCCAGTAAGAATAAGTTGTATCAGTTCATCTCTTTCATCAACACTTAAGATTAATTGTCCTGCTTCGTACTTTCTGTAAACCAAATAACTATCGTATGCATTTATAACCCAATCTAGGTAGTTTTCTAATTCAGTAAAGTTTATTTTTTCAGTTTTTTTAAAAAGCTCAAACAAAAACTTACGAATTTTAACAACTTCTTTACCTCTGTCTCTCTCCTTGTCTTCCCTATTGCTAACAGACTCGTCAGCTTTTGCTCGTCTTCTACCACCTTTTTCGCCAGTACCAAAAATCCTATCTTCTTTATTAGCTTTCCAATTTGGCATTTGTCCTCCATCACCATTTTCTCGACTCATAATCCAATTCTAACAAACCAACCACAAAAAAAGCTCTGATGTTTTAAAGCACCAGAGCTACAAATCTAGTCTTCGCTGCCTTCACGGCTGCTTCTGCCAGATCTTTTACCTCGCCCCTTACTTCCGTGTTCAGCCTCACCGTCACGAACTTTTCCACCCTTCTGTTTACCCTTTTTACCAGGCTTTCCTTTGGTAGGCTCGTCTGGTCTGTGACCGGTTCTATAGTACTCGGCAAGATCTGCAAGTGATGGGCCGCTTTCAACCAATTCCTTTGGAGTGACTGGTAACTTCTCTTTTTCGGCCTTTGGTTTTGTAATCGGACTACCCCCACTCTCAACGCGTTTCTTGTTCTCACAAGCGAAACCGCGTCGAAAATAAGTCCCATCATTTCTTAGCCTCAGATTCTCTTTCCCACACTCAGGGCAAAGAGGCTCGTAACCAGAAAGGTCAGCAAGCAACTGAGAGGCCTTTTTTAGCCAAGCTGTAACGTCTTTCGAGGTCTCGTACCCAGCTACGACCTCAGCCAGTCGGATCTGCACCGGATCAATGAAGTCTTTGGGCAAAGCCCGCCCAAAAAACTTCCACGCTCCCTGGATTTTCTTCCAGGCGATCTTACACCGAGTTTGTGTCATAAACTCGTAGTAAGAATCAACAAGACCGTGGCGCTCCTTGGTACTCATCCCCTCCGGAAATCCCTCTTTCGCCTTGCGCTTCAAAAACTGCAAGGCAGTCTCGTCTTCAAGTTCTGGGGACTTTCCGTCTCTTAAGGTTAACCAGTTAGCTTCTGCAGCGTATTTAAGCTGCTTCAAGCGATCATCTGGAGTCTTACCTCCAGATTTTACCTTGGTAGCAGCAACACCCTCTACCGGAGCCAGCGCACCCTGCACACCACCAGGTTGGCCTTCTTCAGTTTCAACAACTTGCGGTTCAGACATATTTTCTCCTTTTTGAAGGTAGACTTTTATAAAAATCTACCAAGTAAATCATGGCAACTCCAACAAAAAAACAGAAGTTACCAAAAAAAGCAGGCAGTTTAAATGTTCTGTGCCAGCAGGCACAAAAAATACCTGCTAAACGATGTGCAGATTTTATCTCTACAAACCCATAATGTCAATCAAAGCTTCCTGACTCTCTCCCCAAACACCAGCTTATATTTACTCCTCCTATACACATAGGCCACAAACTTGTTTACCAAAACGGTCACAAGCACCAAAACTCCAAAATAAACCAAACCACTACCAGTGATCTTAGGTAAACTATCCCGGCTCAGATAACCTATTATCCCCCCAACTACACCATAAGTCGTTATTACCTGTAAACTCTGAATATTTTTATTCATTGTTTGGCCCTTTATCTCATTTATAACTGCAATCGCCGTGTTCAGGTAGTTTCCAGTCATCACCCAAATATCTTTAATGTAACTATGACTATTACTCAAAACATCAAATTTGTATTGGAAAATTTTATCAAGCTGCTCAGCAATCTTTAGGTTCTTGGCAATATCTGCCCTAGTATGCACGTACGAGCCCATCTGATTTATTCGGCTACTAATCAGGTTTATTGTTTTCTGGTACGAGTCAAGCTCCATTCTAAGTTCCTCTACCTCACTACCTCTAATCATTTTTTTCTCTTTTATTTCCGATATTTTCTCCCACAGGTTTCTGTGTATATTCAGGTATTTCTGCAATTGATCCTTAAATTCTCTAAAAAATATTTGCATTTCTACCAGCCCCTCCAACATCGCTTTATTCCTAAGCTTGGCAACCAAAAATATATATTCGGGTAATTTTTTTACTACTAACTCTTGGCTCCCCAAACTACTATAAACACGCCCGTATTTAAACTCGTCAACCACATATTTCTCAGGTTGACCAAAAATTACCCCCACTGCAATTGGATGAGTCGTTTTAATATTGGCAAGCTCTTTTGGGGTAGGTGCTCCAAGGGAAAAAATATAGCCAAAAGCCGGCGCAAAAGCCTGATCATAGTAATTTTGAAGTACTTCTTTAGCCCGGGGCACGTTGTGAGACTCCAAAGATAATACATATAAACCATCCTCAAAGTACTTTATTTCTATCCCCTCCTCGTTTATAGCTTTAACGTATTCCAAATAGCCCGCCTCTCTACTTATACTCTTTATTCTCATTTCAGCTCGAAGCGAGGCCAGTTTCTGGCGAGACAAATCTAGCTCACTCGTGCCTTGGGCCAAAAAATTAAATATCTCCGTCAAATGCAAGGTCGTTCTCTGGTACCAACCCCCAAAATATACCTTGCTTACTTCTCCCTTAATATCCATACATTCATAATATCAACAAACCGCTCCAACTTCACTCTTGACCAAAAGCAACCCACATGTAGTAAAATAACCCTATAAGCTCTTGAAAAATAAACAAGGAGATCCCATATGAGCTTTCTTAAAAAAGCTATAAATATTAACAGAGAGCTTCTTTTGGCCCTCTTTGAGAGTGATGTGTCCATTATTTTAACGGTTTTCTCAGTCATTGCTATAACTCTACTTTGGCATCTCTTTCAGCTAACTATGCCACAAAAATTTCACTTTCTGTACTGGCTGGCTTTATTATTCGCCTACCTAAACGCTATTAAAACCGGTTTAGGCCTCTAACAAAGAAAGGAGGAATAATGTTTGATAAATACCCCAAACCCAAAAGAAATCAAATCATAGCCTCCAAAGGCGAAGTAAAAGTACGAAGATTTATTCAGTGGGCTATGACTTTCTTCGGTCTATACATAATTCTACCTGCAATTCTCGTTACATTACAGGAATTCTTAGCGGCACTGATAACTTGGATAGGTATAATTTTATTTTTCTACCTATTCCTACGACCAATCTATAGTTTTTTCCACGACAAAATCTTTAACTACGAAGAAAGATACCGAAGGCAAATCATCGATAGACTTCTTCACTACTACACCTACATCGCGAGGGTTGGCTGGGACGAAGCCAAAGAGTACGTTGATCATTTGGAGGAAAAATATCCTACAGCTACTGCTCTCGAAGCGTGGCTAGATTCGTAACAAGGATACAAAACATGACACCAAGCGAAGTTCTTCAAATTGTTATCGGTATTGGATTTGGCGTTTTTGTTTTCTGGCTTCTCGGCCAGTGGATAAAATACACCACCGCAAGTTACATCAGTCTGGAAAACCGCAACAAATCCCTCATTCGAAATCTATGGGAAGGTGCTGTTGATTTCATCAAGGTCTTTAAGTTTTGGTAAAAACAAACCCCCGCTCTCGACTTCAGGTCGGATGCGGGGGGATTTTTTTAGTTGCTAACAGGCAATCTGTGGCCATACCAACGAAAAATTAAGGCTACTTTCCACCTCTTATAGCACCTTGCAGCTTCTGTGTCTCCGCTTTTTTCCAAGTATCTCAGTACATCCAGTTCATTTATTTCAAAGCTCTTAGCATGTGCCACCATTTGTCCAACGATATCAGCCAAAACCAAATCTGGTTC
>CAZQDQ010000046.1:0-6966 GCA_964592455.1 uncultured Pseudomonadales bacterium | reverse complement strand
GTGGTTTTGTTTTTGCTCTTGGAGTTGTTTTTACAGCTGTGGTTGTGGCTTACTCTCTTTTTTCTGGACACCCTTCGCGATGAGGGGTGTTTTTTTGCCCTACGCTTTTGGCTACGGAGCGACTTGTGTGGCAAAATGAGATGTGGGCTGGAAAAAATGGGGGTTGATTTGTATATTATTTTTGCTAGTTTGGGTATGGAGAGAGATGCCAGATGAGTTACTTCATGTTGTTTTTTGTGATGTGGGCCAGGGAGATGGAGCGGTTGTTGTTTTGGGGTACTTTCAGGCGGTTATTGATACAGGTGCTTATGAGGATAAGATACTAGATTGTTTGCAAAGCCATATTCCTTTTTGGGATAAAAGAATAGAAATAGTCTTTTTGAGTCACTCAGATAAGGACCATGTTGGGGCTCTTTCTGGTATAAAAAAGTTTTATAAAATAGATAGGTTGGTGGAGAAAGCAAGGGTTGGTGATAGATTTATATATAAAAGCTTGTATTTTGATGTAGTCAAGGGGAGTGAAAATAATGTATTAGTTCCTATGCAGGGCTCGAGTGAATCAAATGAGTTATCGATTGTTTTGGAGGTAAAAAGTGGTAACTTTTCGGCCTTGTTTACAGGCGACATCGATATAGAAAATGAAAAAGCATTGGTTGCAAGTGGTTTGCTTAGCGAGGTGGATGTGCTAAAAGTTGCTCATCATGGCTCTAAGTATAGTAGTGGTGAAGAGTTTTTGGAGAAGACCTCTCCTAAAATTGCTGTGATTTCGGTGGAGAAGAAAAATACTTATGGTCACCCAGCACCAGACGTTCTTACTCGATTAGTTGGAGCTGGGGTACGGGTGCTGAGGACGGATGAGTTGGGCACGGTTGAGGTGGTCAGTGACGGAAAGAAGATATCAGTTTTCAAATCTCGGATCTTCAGATAGGTGATATAATATGGGTTAGTTTGAAAATCTAATTTCTGGAGAAAAGAATGAAAACTGTTGCCATCTTTGCTGTTTTGTTTGGAGTTTTAGGTTTTACTGTTGGTATGCTCTACAACGCTAAAGACATGCATTTGGTCTTGGCAGTTATTGTGGCTGGTAAGTTTTATGCAACCACCGGGGCTGCCCTTGGTGGAGTGATTGGTTACTATTTGCAGAAGTGATACTCTGCAAACTCCCATTTGCAATTTGCAGGTGGGATTTTTTGATTTTTACCTCACCCTGACCCTCTCCTTGACAAGGAGAGGGTAAATGAGTGTAGCGAGTTGGGTAAAGTTTAAACCCCTCCGTCCTGGCGGACACCTCCCCTTGACCAGCCTGCAAAAGCTGGCTTTAGCACTCCTGGCAGGCAGGGGAGACATTATACTGTTGTTAATAAAAAATTAGTTTACAATTGACCAATGAGATTTGAACCAAAAATATACAAAATTGGTAATTTGAGAGTGGTGCTGGTGCCAGAGGACAGAGCCTCGGTAACGGTGCGGGTGATGGTAGGGACCGGTAGCCGAGAAGAAACAGACAAAGAGGCTGGATCGGCTCATTTTTTAGAACACTTTGTTTTTAAGGGGACTAGAAAGTTTCCGGGGATGTACGACATTAACGAAGCGGTAGAAAATGTAGGTGGAGCATTTAATGCTTATACTGGCCAATCGGAGATGGGTTTTTGGGTGAAAATGGCCAAAGAACATCTGGAGAGAGCGATGAGTATAGTGGCCCAGGTGGTAACTGAACCGCTACTGCCCGAAAAACATTTTGATAAAGAAAGAGGAACGATTCTGGAAGAGCTGTATATGTATGAAGATAGGCCAAACAGCAAGGCGGCAGAAGAGTGCAACAAATTACTTTTTGGTAAGACTAATATGGGTCGACCAATTATTGGGACTGTAGGGAGTTTGAAAAAGATGACGGTGACTGATTTACAAAAATATTTTGAGAAGTGGTTTGTGGCGGAGAACATTGTTGTTGGAGTTGTGGGAGGAATAGATGATGAGAAATGGGTACTAGAGTTGATCAAAAAGGAGTTTGCTAAATTGATTGAAGACAAGCGAAAACTGCCACAAAAAAATAAATTTGTATGGGAAAAGAGTGAAAACTTAAAGAAAACACTTGTTAGCAGAAAACTAGACCAAGCGGCGATGGTGATGGCTTTTCCCGGGATAGATATGTTTGATGATAGACGACACGCTTTGGAGATACTTAATATAATTTTAGGGGATGGTTGGACATCGCGCCTGATGAAAGAAATAAGAGAAGAAAGGGGTTGGGCTTATGCAATTGGCTCGGACGTTGGCTTGTCAACTGATAATGGAGAAGTCTTAATTGGGGCTGGTTTACCTAAGGCAAAAATAAATGAAGCCTTTGGGCTTATTAAAGAGATTTGTTTGGGGCTTGGTGAGGAAAATTCTAGGTGGATGGTGACAGAAGAGGAAATTGAGGTGGCTAAGGACTGTTTTAGGGGTAGGTTAGCTTTGAGCATGGATAAGCCTGAGAATGTTTTGGGCAGAGCCCTGGAAGACATGACTTTTAGGGGTAAACTAGAGACCACAGAAGAGCTCTTAGAGGCAGTTGAGGCTGTAACACTTGAAGATGTGAGGAAATTGGCCAAGGAGCTATTTAAGGAGAGTTTATTAAGTGTGGCAGTAGTTGGGGATTATGAGAAGTTGCCTTTTTGATAAAAATCTAGCCCCGCACGGGCGGGGCTGATGGGGTTGAGCGAGGTTCCTAGGATCGCCTCCAGGACTTGTTTGCTTTCTCGCTCTCCTTTTTTGTGGAGTGCGGTTTGTAAGCCGCACAGCAAAAAAATTATTTTCAGCAGGTGCGTTGGCCTGCTGTTTAATGATTTGCTACTAGAGTTCTACACTCCCCTGCAAATCTATTTTGAAGTATACCCTATAACAGTTAATTTGTCAAGGTTTTGGTGGTTTTACTGGGTGTTTGAGCTCGCTTTGTTTAATGGCAGTGCAGATGGGGCAATAAGTCGGCATAGAGTCGGCAATATCAGCATGCTTCGCTGTCGGCAGCGTATTGGCGCTTTTTTTGGCGTGTTGAGTTTGTTCGTAGACAGAATAAACAAAAGGATTGTGGCAGTTTTGGCAGGTAAGAAGTTGGTCTTGCATAGGTTTATTGTACAAAAAACACACCGCGAGATGTGTTTAACAATTATCTATTTTTTCTCTTGACCAAAGTGAGCGAGGAATCCAGTTTCCTCTTTTATTTTTGAGAGCGATGAAAAAAACTGGGCCGCTGGACCATGGATCGGCTTGGATTTCTTCGAAGTACACTTTTCCGTTTGGAAGGGTGTACATGTAGAGTGGATACTCATCACCAAACATACCGGTAAATTTACCCTTTGTGGGTTTTACCAGCTCTTGGTTTGAAGGTTTTTTGATGACGCCTGTGGCATTTACAGTCTTTTTGGCCCAAGAATTTAGGCCTAAAAATTGGTCAAACCTGGCCATATTATCTCCTCTGAATATGAAAATTTGCGAAACTGCGGTCTATTATACAGTAAGATGATTGGTGGACTCTGGGGGAATTGAACCCCCAACTTAGCAATGCGAATGCCATGTTATACCGTTTAACTAAGAGCCCTTGTCGCGCCCTGCTTGCCGGCAGGCAGGTTTACCATGTGAGCTACAAGCCCTGTGGCTACATTTTAGCAAAAATTTGACTCTATAATATTAGAACTTGTTACATGGAGTACTTCTATGGTACTATAAAACATGAGATATTCTAAAGAGATTGTCGAGAAAGCAATTAACTTGAGGACACTTGGCAATTCAAGTGCAAAAATAAATCAACTTCTTGGCTTGAGTATTCCTAAAAGTACTTATGCTGGTTGGTTTAAGAATATTGTTTTATCAAATAATGCAAAGCGAAGAATAGCTAATGAAACTAGACTGAAGCTCGATAAAGCTCGTGTCTTGGCTATTGCCAAAAATAAGATGATAAGAAGTAAATTTTTGGATGCTTTGGATACAATAAATCTTGATATTGCAAATAGGGTTCAGGACTTGAATGTAGCAAAAATTGCCTTGGCTATGCTGTGCTTGGGTGAGGCGTCTAAATTTAAACATGGTTCTGCTTTCTCTCTTGGTAATACCGACCCTAGAATAATAAAACTGTTTATCCGATTGCTTGGAAAATGTTTTGATATTGACTCCTCTAAATTTAGGTGTACTGTTATGTGTAGGGCTGATCAGGATTGGGCAGAGTTGGAGAAATATTGGAAAAAGGTTACTGGGATCCCTGAGAAACAGTTTTACAAGACTCGGGTTGATTCTAGAACAATAGGTAAGAAGACATTAAGAGTGGACTATAAAGGTGTATTGAGAGTAGATTATTTTGATACAAAAATACAGTTGGAGCTAGAATCTCTGGCTGAGCTGATTTATAATAGAGTTTGCTGTGACGAGAAGTATATGGGCCTGTAGTTCACCGGTAGAATATATCCATGGCATGGATGAGAAGAGGGTTCAATTCCCTCCAGGTCCACCAATTATTTTGTTTTTTGATTGAGGTTGATGAGTTCCTCTTGAAGTTTTTGGAAGTTTTCTGAGTTGTTCGTTTCGTACTTTAATGCCTCCTGAAGGTAGATTTTTGCCCTTTGGTAGTCTTTTTCTTCTAAGTAAATGCGATATAGATTTTGATATGGCAGACTCCAATTTGGTTTTAAATCTACTGCTTGGTTAATAAGTTTGATGGCTTGTTCTTTGTCTTGGAGATTGTAGTAGAGAATACCCAGTTGAAGTCTTAGTTTTGGATTGGTTGGGTCGAGAGAAATGGCTTGTGCCAGATGAGAGATGGCGAGGTTGTTAGCGCCTTCAGCCGCTCCGATGAATGATTGGTAGATGTTGGAGAGATTTTCCCAGACCATGACATTAAAAGGATCGATTTTAGCTGCAAATCTACCAGCGTCAATGCTACGTTGCATCATTTCGATGCTGGTTTTTTTGTCTGCTTCTGAGGGGCTTGTTTTTTGGAGGTAAAAAAGGGCGATCTGTTGGTAAGTGTTGGATAAAAGTATTGAGTAGGTTGAGTCGTATTGGTTTAGATTTTGAGCTTCAATTTGTTTTTGGAATGAAGTGGTTAAATCACTATTAATAGCTAGATTGGCTTGGTGGAGTTTTGTGGATCCAAGATAGAATCTGCTACCAAAGTTCCAGTAAATAGCAATGATGGTGAGAATAAGGATGAGAATGCTGATCGGCAAAAATTTGGAAAGAGTTGTAGTGGAGATACCTTCATTGTTGATACTTAGGTGGAGTGTTTTGACGGAGGATGAATCTTCGTTTTTTAGGACTTGGGTGAGAATAGTAATGATAACTGCAGAGGTGATAATGCTAACTATTCCGGCCGGAGTGAACAGGGCTGAGAAAAAGTAGCCAATAAGGGCGTAGAGATAGAAAGAGATTGTAGATTTTTCTTCTACTTTTTTTAAAACAGTAAAAGCAGCAAGGATATTTTTGAAATAGAAATATATGAAACTTAGGCCACCAAGAATACCTGTGGTAGTAAAAATGGTAAGTAAAAGTGAGCCGGATTCGCTAAAACGGACGTTCCAAAGTTTTTCGTTTAGATTGAGATAAACCGGTCTTAGGCGGGTAAAACTGGAGAGGAAATTTTCTGGTCCGGTACCAATAAGAGCAGTTCCTGGGTATTTGAGTATGTCTAAGGCAATTGACCAACTAGTGTTTAAAGGCAAGATATTTGATTGTTTGCTGTTGCTTGAAACAAATAAGAGAACATTTATAGTGGTGGCAGTAGCAAGTATGGAAGTAATGGCAAGATAGGTTATTTTTTTAGTGTAATTTTTCTCCTTTAGAATTAGGGGGATGAGGCCGACAATAATTGGTGCTGTAAAAGTTATGGCAGATAAGACACTACCGGTTAAATTAAAGTATTTACTGGCAAGTAAGTATTCGGGGAAGAGAAATTTGCTTAAACCGAAATAATGAAGGATGGTGATAAGGCTTAAGAGGCTGGCCGAGGTTAGCAGGGCGTATAAGCTGAATTTGATTTTAGACTGAGAAGTTTTTATGGACGTGTGTGATATGTGAATGAATAGGAGTGAAACAAAAAGAACACTGATACCGGCTGAGCTTAGAACTTTGGTTGGGCTCATAAAATAGACAGAGATAAAATGGATGACCACTAAAAAAAACAAGCCTGTGGTGGCAGGTGAAAGAGTTAAACTTATTTTGCTGTCTAGGATATTTTTTATTGACCAGGCAATAATGGCGGCTGTAGCCAATGAGTTTAGCAAGTAAAATTTATTGAAGGCAAAAAAGTCGACGGTATTAGTTAGAAAAAAAATTGGCAGAAAGAAAAATATTAAGCCGGGTAAATACTGAAGAAAGAAGTGAAGAGATAGCTTAATTTTGGTCATCTAGACCCATTTTAGGGATTTACGATGTGGTAGTCAACCAGACGATCTTGGTTGCTTATGGAATTACTGACAACGACAAATTGGCCAGTGGTTTTACTCTTTACAGAGTAGAGAGATTTGTCTCCTTCTTTGTTGGTTAGATAAATTTGACTAGATTCGAGGACGGCGGGGTCGTTAACGACTATTTCTTGAGTGTTGGCGGTGATGGTTATGGTTTTATCTTGTGAGTTGGTTTGGGTGGAGGCGCTGGCGGTGGAGATTTTATCTGCCTGGTTGGCGATGACGATGTCTGATTGTTTTGGTGTTAGGGTTGGATATGAGCTTAGTACACCTTGAGGTATTGGCGAGACTAGAGTACCAGTAGGTAAACTAGAGTAATAACCAAGGACAATTAAGGTGATAGGAGCAAAAAGGAACACAAACGATAGTCCCAAAAGCAGGTTTGAAACGGTTGAAGTTTGTTTGGCTGGAGTTGCGTTGGTAAATTCGATAGTCACGGTTTTATTTTACAACTAATTTGTAGAGTTTACCAATTATCGCAATGTTCACTTAAATATCCGACAGTCCATAAAATATGGATATGTCAAACACA
>CAZQDQ010000045.1:0-7024 GCA_964592455.1 uncultured Pseudomonadales bacterium | reverse complement strand
TGCCGAGAAGCTGGCACTACAGATAACATCTACTCAAATTGCCAAGATGGGCCAGTTTGGCCAACAGTTGGTGGTGATGAGTAAATAAGATCTCAGTTCTCAGACCTGCCCGCAGTGCTTTCAGCACAGCTGATGCAGGCGGGTGTCAGATATCAGATATTTGATGAGAGTTGGAGCTTGTTTTTGTTGGCAGGTTAAACAGGAAAAAAGCAATACTACCGTAGCCTAACTCGAATAGCATTGCTTTTCTTTTTCCAATTAATAACTGGACAGAAGTTATTAACTGCATACAGATTAGCACCCGGGAAAAATACTGTCAACTGTAACAAAAGACCTCAGAGAGGGAGTGATGATTGAGTCGGGCAGGCAAAATCGTCACTTCTGCTTTGAGGTTTTTTTGATGGCCTGCCCGCAAGCGCTGAACTGAACTTGCACTAGCTTCTGCAGGCGGGTAAAATGGCTGAAATCGGACTTTGAAAGAGAAAAGGAGAGAGTGATGTTTAAGAGAACAACGGACACTTATTTGCCTGGAGCAAAAACATTGCCGGCAAAGTACTACACAAAAGAAGATGTTTTTGAAGAAGAAAGACAGAAAATATTTGAAAAGTTTTGGTTTTGCCTTGGTCACGTGGGCCGGATCCCTAATAAGGGTGATTATTTTCTGATTGAAGCTATGGGTGAGCCATTTATTGTGATTAGAGACAAGACTGACCAGATAAGAGTTTTTTATAATGTTTGCTCGCATAGAGGGACACTTGTTTGTAAACCAAATAAGAGTGGAGCGACAGAAGGAAAGTTTAATCGTAGAACTTTGCAGTGTCACTACCATGGTTGGACTTATGATATGGAGGGCAAGCTTCTTAGTGCCCCTGGGATGGAGGGAGTTGCCGACTTTGATTTAACTCAAAATGGTTTAGTTAGTCCGCCTATTTTTATTTGGGAGGGGTTTATTTTTATAAGTTTTGTGGACAATCCTATTCCTTTTGAAGAAATCTATGCACCAATGCTTAGTAGGTTGGCAGATTGGAAGATTGAGAGCCTTGTCAGGGGTCACACAGAGCTTTACATGGTAGAGGCAAACTGGAAACTAATCTTTCTTAACTTTAATGAGTGTTTACATTGTAGCGTAGCTCACAAGACACTTAGTAAGTTTATTGGTGACAAGAGTGCTCAGAACGACTTGTCTGAAGGTCCGTTCTTGGGAGGTTTGATGGAGATCTTGAACGGGGCTGACAGTGTGACTAGTTCTGGCCATTTTTGTGCGTTGCCTCTTGGTGGAGAGTTGACAGAGAAGACAAAAGGAAAAGGTTATTACTATACGATTTTAGGGAATTTGCTTTTAAATATTCACCCTGACTACTTGATGTTTCACTGTCTTTATCCTCAGTCGGCAACAAAAACGAGAGTTGAAAGTGAGTGGTTGTTTAACCCAGATTCGGAAAGAGTTTTGGGAGAAAAATTTAGAAAAAGTGAACCAGTGGAAGTGTGGAAACAAACAAATGCAGAAGACTGGGAACTTTGTGAGATGGCCCAAATTGGTATAGCCTCGAGAGCTTATCGGCCGCGTAAATATTCTAACAGAGAAAGTTTACTAATTGCTTTTGATGAGTATTACCTGACGTTAATGAAATGAAACCCCGTTTAATGCGGGGTGTTTTTATGGTTTGTTTTTATTTTTTGATAAAAGAGAAATGGAAGAGTGAGGAGAGGAACTAGAACAACTATTGCCAGGCCAAAGAATTCTAGGTATTGAGGAAGGTAGATGATAAGAATATTGGTTTGTCGGTTTGTCGGTTTGTCGGTTGTCGAAGTATTGTTAGGGAGTTGCCAGGAGTTGAACCATTGACTGTTGTCTACTGGTTCGAGTTTGGTTAGTTTTTTGTAGTTTAGAAGAATTTTTGCTGTGAGTTGCCAAGGGTTTAGGTTGCCGTATTCTTCTGGAAGAATAAACGCCTGCCAGTATGGAGAGTAAGTCTGATAAAGATTGAGTTGGTTTGTATGGATTGCCACGTCGCTATCGCTCCTCGCAATGACGGGAGAAATTGAAACGGTATACAAAAATTCGGCGGGGTGGGAGAGTGTTAGTATTTCGGTTTGTCGGTTTGTCGGTTTGTCGGCATTTTGATCGTAATTTGAAATAGAGATGTTTTGGAGGAAGTTTAGAGGAAAGGGGTGGATAGTAATTGATTTGAGATGATTTTCGCCTATGATTTTGCCAAATGATTGGTTGAACAGATGGAGAGTAAAACCATTCTGTTCATTTTGATTGTTGATTGTTTGGATAAGATATTGTTGGCCAGATGAGTTGGAAAGACGCTCGTAGATGTCACAACGTCTGGTAGCGTGGTTTTCTAGGCAGGTAACTAATGGTAGACCTTGGATATTTTTAGTGTCGAAGCCAATTAGATAGTTTAGTGAGTGAGGGAGATGTCTTAGATTTAGGTAGTCGCACTGAATAGCGTTTTGGCTTTGATAAACAAGGTAATCTTCTTTGGTGATTTTGACTGTTCGGCCGTTGTTGAATCGGTCGCAGTTTCTGTCTTCTGGGAAGAGAGTGTTGGTACTTGCTGTCTGAATGATGTTGTAACCTGTTTTGGTAATAGGTAAGGAAATTTGAAGTTTATTACTTTCGTTTTCGATAAGATTGAGAGTTTTTTCTTTGATAGGATCTAGTTTAAGATTGGTTTGGTAGAGAGTGTCATGAGTGCTGACAAAAACATCTTTGTAGGTTATTTCTTGAATAGTTTTTGTTTCTTCGGCTTCTAAGATCAGATTAACTTGTTTGTTGTTTGCGGATGGTTTTGTAAAAATTTGGGCTCTTTTGGGGGTAAGGCTTGACTCGAGTGGCTGTGAAATGTTTTGGCTGGTATAGTCTTCGTTAGAGATATTCAGGTTTGCAGTTGTAAGGGTTGGGGAGTAATACGTGAAGGAGACGGCTAGTAATTGGTCTTGATTTACTGGCGGAAGTGGTGCCGATAAACAAGCTACTAAGTCTGTTCCCAAAAGGGTGACACTTCTAGGTGTGGTAATTTTTTCAATTTTTCTGTTTTCTTTGTTGGTGTAGCACTGATTTGGATTGTTGTTTATTAGTGAGTTGATGATAGGGTACTGCTCTGTTGGTGTACCTTGGTAGAAGGCTAAAGAAAAGCTATTTTTTGTGGGTAGATATACCTCTGTTAAAAAGTAGTATTCACTGAGTTCCGAGACTTCTGATGGTAAGTCGAAGGAAAAGTATTGTGAGTCTAGACTGAGTATTAGTTTGCTGCTGTTGGTTGTAAGCGGAAGGGTTATTGTTTGAGGTTGGTAGTCCAAGTCGATTTGTTTGCCATTTAGAAAAAAGATTGGAGTTATTGGAGTTAATTTTAGAGAAAGAGAGTTGCCGTTTGGGCGGTATTCTACTTTGTAGGGAAGGAGGTTTTCTGTCTGCGAAAGAGAGGGAAGTAAGAGAGTCGGCAAGGAGTCGGCACGCGCAGTAGCGCTGTCAGAGACGTTTGACAGATTAATATTTGTGTTTATAAAACCGGCTTTTTCGTACCAGCTTTGGTTGGGGCGCTGGGAGAAAGGAATTATTGGCAAGGAGTCGGCACGCGCAGTAGCGCTGTCAGAAATACTTAAGAAGTCTTTGGTTTTGTGGTTTAGGTTTTTGTAAAGAAGAAGGTTGTTACCAAAAGTTTTTTCTAGTTCGTATTGATCTGTGGTGGCAAGAATTTGATCTAGGTAATTTTGGCCAGTAGTAGCTTTTGTGTCGGGAGCGATAACGGAAGCATCCAGGAGAAGATAAGCGACGTTGTATTTGTCAATTACTTCGTTGAATTTTTTGCTGTTTTGGGAGTAGAGCGCGGCGGAAATTTCTTCGTAGTATTTTTCTGACGTTCTTTCCCAAACATCGAAAGCACGATCTAGGACAGGTTGTTTGATGCCGTACCAAAGAAAACCGCTGCCCCTGTGACCCCAAGAGTAGTAGTTCCATCCCCAAAAGGTGTGTTGGGGAAAGTTGGCAACTCTAAGGTCCGATGACTTGTTGTTTAAATATGAGAAAAGGTCAAAATATTCTTGGGGAATTTGAACTCTCATGTTTTTACTAATGAAGTTGCCAGAGAATGCAGGAGAAAGGTAAGTAAAAAGTAAAAAGGTAAAAGTAAAAAGGGTGAGATTGTAAGTGAGGCGTGTGTCTAAGAAAGCAAAAATATCCAAGATGAAAATGACACCAATAGCAAAAAAGTAACTGAGACTAAGACTAAGCGGTATTGAAAATTTAGTAAATGGCGAGCGAAGAAGTTCGCCAATAAGCGGTAAGGAGTTGTTTATAAGTAGTCCGCCGCCAAGAAGAAAGAAGGAGCAGCCAATTAGAACAGCAAAAAATGATTTGTAATGAGGAGTTTTTGCTTTGAAAGAGTAATAAATACCGAAGATAATGACTGCGGTCAAAAAAAGTGAGATAGAGATAGTCAGTGGTGAGCTTAAGTGCTTTATCCAAGGAGTGAGAAGAAGCTCGTATTTGTTGTTTAGACCAAGGTCTAAATATTTAAAAAGATAGCTGTGTAGTAGGAGTAAGCTTTTGGGGTCGGCAAATTCTAAGTTGCGGTAGTAGGTCTCTATGGAGGAAATGGAGTTAATGTGATTGTTGGTGGTGACGTGAGCGTTGGTAAACACAAAGAAAATAACAGGTAAGAGCCAAAAAAGATGAGGTAAGATTACAGCAAAGAGAGATCGGATAATTGTCCAGAAATTTGAGAAATATTTTTTATTTTTAAAAATTGATTCTATAAGAAAAGGAGCTAGACAAAGTAAAAAGACGAGAAAAATTGTTTCGACATAGAAAGAAGTACTAGAAAAAAGTGAGACAAAAAAAAGATAGAGAAAATTACTTAACTTTGGGACTTTGAAAAATCGAATTGTAAAATAAATTAGAAACGGTAAAGCACCATAAAACCAAGTAAAAGTTTCGAATGGAATAAAAAAAGTTTGCATGGTAGATAGATTGAAAAGATAAAATAAACCAGCCAGAAAGGAGCTGCTTTGGATAGTTTTGTGACTTAGCTTGCTGGTGGTTAGAATGCTTCTAATTAGAAAGTAGACGCCAAGAGGGCCGAGTATTAGGTTCAGGAAAGTAGTTAAATAACGAATAAGGTTTACAGGGATTAGCTTTGTTAGATTGAGGAGGTAAATGAGAACTACACGAGGAAAGTCAGCGGCGTGAGCCATGCCACCAAGGAGTCCGGTTGACTGATACTCTTGCCAGACAGCAAAGAAGCTTCTTTTTAGGTAGAGGGCAGGGTTAAATTCTGGGTGTAAGTTGTCCCAGCCCGAAAGAAAGGTATTTGGTTCGAAGTTTAGAAAGCAGAGAGTAGTAGTGATAAATAGGAGAGAAATAATTGGCCAAAAATCGGAAAAAAAAGCCTTGGTTTTTGCAAGAAGCTGACCAATTTTGATTGGTTTGTGAGTTTGTATTTTGTGACTCTTTTTTTTGTGGTGGGGCACAAATTTAGTTTAACATTTTTGATATATTGAATATATGACAGATAATGACCAGAAAGTAATGAAGAAAGTTGTTTTTGATGGAGTATTGGATGCTTTGGAGCAGGTAGTATTTCCTAGATTTGATTCTTTGGAGAGTAAAGTAAATAAGATAGAGGCAGAAGTTGGGGAACTTAAGGAAGAAGTTGGTGGCTTGGGTAGAAAAGTAGAAGGTTTAGAGAACGATATGTATTATGTAAAGAATAAAGTGGAATTAATAGAGAATAAAATGAATGAGAACATAAACATGTCTTTTGTTGCAAAAGATCACGAGCGGAGAATAAAAAAGCTGGAAAGAGTAACTTTGGCGTAAAAAAGCGCCCGAGGGAATCGGGCGCTTTGGTGATTTAGTAAACGAAGTTGAGCCAAAGGATTCTGTAGACTGGCCATTTGAGAAAAATTTTTAGTCTGGCGTAATTTATTGTTTCTTCCGGAGTTGGATATTTTCCCAGGGTAAACATGTGATGTATACCATCAGTTTGATACTCTCTATTGATTATTTCGTAGTTTTCTTCTATTTGTCCGTATTCGTTTGTACCTAGGTTGGTGTAGACATAATAGATGTTGGGTTCGATAGTTTGGAGAACTTTACCTCTGATACTGAAGGTGTCAAATCTGATAATACCAAGCACTGTGAAAGTGATTAACGACAACAGAAGAAGGATAAAAAACTTAGCGAAGCAGCCTATACGCTTTTTGTGCATTTTGCCCTCCCGGGTTAAAGTGCCTTGCGGTTTGTATTTTACACCTTTGGTACAAAAAAGCGCTCGATGGTCTCTCTCTTGGGAATGGGACAAGTTTTAGTCGGGTAGATAATCGATTGAGGTGTTTGGTGTGTGGGGTTATTTATTTAAATGCTTCAAGGTAGAGCTTTCCTTGTTGGTTGAAGTTGCGGTTTTTAGAAAGTTCATGGGAGTGTTTGGTAATTCCATTGATGATGGCTTTGTTACTTAGTACCTTTAATATAGTTTTGCGGATTGATTTTGGATTATTTTTAAAGCTAAAGGGTGAGTAGTTGGTAAGAGACTTAGAAACCAAAAAAGGTTTGCGGTGAGAAATAGAAAGAGATAGAGGTCCTGAGGCACTCATAAAGGTACGGTACGGAAAGATAACTAAGTCACTGGCAGAGAAATACGTTTTGACTTTTTGGTCTGGGACAAAACCTGTGTGAATAATGTTTGGATTGTTAGCAATACTATGATAGAGATTTTGATAATAGTGTTTGTAATGACCTTTTTGGCCCTGAGTTGGACTTTCTCCTCCGGCTAGAATTAGAACAACTTTTTTCTTTTTGACGATAAGTGGCTGTTCGAAAGCCTTGACGATGATATCTGAACCCTTATATTGTGATAGATATCCAAAAGCGAGAACGTAAAGGTTTTGGAAACTTAAATTAAGCAGCGATTGAGCATGTCTCCTGTTGAGAACTGATTTGGGATACAGGCCGTGAGGGATACATATGGCCTTAGTGCTGTTGGTAATTATATTGAAACGGTTGGCTAAAATT
>CAZQDQ010000044.1:0-7072 GCA_964592455.1 uncultured Pseudomonadales bacterium | reverse complement strand
CCTCAAGGGCGCTCGCTGCTTATCACCTAAATGTCCATTAGAGAAGAAAGGTGCTCAAGTTCCAGGGCAGCACGGAAAAAAGCGTGCCCGCGGCAGACTCTCAGGATTTGGACTCCAACTTCGCGAAAAACAAAAAGCCAAACGCACTTACGGAGTATTAGAGGGTCAATTCCACCGCTACTACGACGCCGCTATCAAATCATCTGGAAACTCTTCAGAGGTCATCATGCAGCTTTTAGAGTCCCGCTTGGACAACGTTTGCTACCGCTTAGGGTTTGTTGCTTCACGCTCTTTAGCTCGTCAGTTGGTCACTCACGGAAACATTTTGGTCGATGGTAAAAAAGTCGATGTACCTTCATAACAAACCAAACCCTCTATGACTATTTCACTACCATAAAAAGCAGCCAAATTCGACTTTGTTGCTCCCAACCTTAACGACAAAAACATTCCCGCCAAATGGATGTCCAGAAAAGGAACAGAGGGCAAAATTGACCGTCTTCCCACAGCTGACGAAATTGGCTCCGAAATCAAAGCTAATCTCATTATCGAATACTACTCACGCTAATCAAATACCAATTAACTAACAATCAAAAAACATGTTAGATCCAAACTTCAAAATAAAACTAAAGGACAAAGGTGACTACTCTGCGGAAGTAATTATTGAACCACTTCCACAAAATTTCGGACACACAATTGGCAACGCTCTTCGCCGTGTCCTACTTACTTCTTTGGTTGGTGGTGCCGCAATTCGAGTCAAAATCGACGGAGTTACTCATCAGTTTTCTACCTTTGATGGTATCAAAGAAGATGTATTAGAATTTATCCTAAATCTTAAAACTCTAAATTTTTCTGTTCCAGACAATGAGCTTTACGAAGCCAAACTCAAGGTTTCAGGTCAAAAAGTTGTCACTGCCGCCGATATCGATTTACCAGCAGGGGTACAAGTAGCCAATCCAGAGGTAGTTCTCTTCCATTCTACCTCTGCCAAAAGCAAGTTTAGTGCCTCAATTGTTATTACATCAGGCATGGGATATGTAGCCGCCGAAGAATATGCCACCAACGAAATTGGTGTCATTCCGCTAGATGCTTCCTTCTCGCCAGTACTAAAAGCAAACTACACTGTTGAATCTGCTCGTGTGGGCCGATCCAGCAACTTTGACAAAGTCAGGCTAACTCTTACCACTGACGGTACTATCACTCCAGAGAAAGCTGTTCGTGATTCAGCTGAAATTCTCTCAAAGTTCTTTGCCTTTGTTAACTCCGAAGAGGCTCACACTCAACTAGAAAAAGTCAAAGCTACTCGTGAAACTGCTGGCTTCATTGACGACCTTGACCTTCCCACCAGAGTACTTAACGCACTCAAAAAATCAGGACTAACTAAATTATCAGATCTCAAGTCTCTTTCTCTTGCAGACCTTAAAAAAGTCAAAAACCTAGGTGAAAAATCTGCCCTTCAGGTCGTCGACATGGCCAAAGAAAAAGGCATCATTATTGAATAATACTTATGTCACGACGCCATCAAGCAAAACTACCAAAGCTCAACAGAAGCTCAAACCAAAGAGCCACACTTTTTAGAGTTCAATTAAACCAAATTATTGAGCATGGTAGTCTCACCACTACAGTGGTTAAGGCCAAAGTCTTAAAACGACATTTCGACAGACTAGCCTCCAAAGCCATAGATGCTACTCTCTCCAGTAGACGCCGCATAGTTGCAGCTCTTGGTAATTCTCAAAGTGCTAACAAACTTGTCGACCTAATTGTTCCTGCAATGGGTGATCGCAGAAGTGGTTTCACCACAATCCAAAAAATAGGCACCCGCAAAGGTGACTCCACTGATATGGCAACCTTAAGCTTGGTTATACCCATGCCTACTCGCCCAGAAGTTGTCAAAGAAGATAAAAAAAGACCAAAAAAATCATGAAAACAACTATTCTTACCCCCAAAGACATTACCAGAAAGTGGCACTTAGTTGACTTAAGTGGACAAGTTTTAGGTCGGTCAGCAGTCAGAATTGCCAGACTTTTAACAGGCAAAGATAAAGTCCTCACTGGTGATCATTTAGACAATGGTGATTTTGTTGTGGCTATAAACGCCAAGAACTTTACTGTCACTGGCAAAAAAATGACCGAAAAAATGTACTACTCACATTCTGGCTTTGCTGGCGGCTTCAAAGAACGCAATCTCGAGCAAATGATGGAAAAAGATCCTCGCCGTGTAGTCGAAAAAGCCGTCAAAGGTATGTTACCAAAAGACAAACACCAGCAAAATCGCTTAAGAAGACTCAAATTATTTATCGATGCCGCTCATCCATACTCAGCCGAGCTAGGTCTTAACAAAAAATAAACGTCACTATGGCACAAAAACTATCAAAAAAATCAAAAGTCGCAATTAAACCAGTCAAGTCAACTGTCAGCAAAAAAGGCTCTCCTTCAACTCCATCAGAATACTTTTCTGGTTTAGGCCGCCGCAAAACTGCTGTAGCCCGTGTCAGGCTTTGGTCAGGCAAGCAGGAAATAACCGTCAACGGCAAACCAATTTCTAACTACTTCAAAGGTGATGTTTTCAAAAAAATCTACACTACCCCATTCCAGGCAACAGAAACACTTGGCCAGTTTACCGGCAGCATCAAAGTCGCAGGGTCAGGCCTTATGGGGCAGGTTGACGCTGTTGTCCACGGTATCGCCAGAGCTTTAGTAAAAGCCAATGCAGACAGTTATAAACAGGTTCTCCGAGATAGAGGTTTTCTTACTCGTGACCCTCGTATGAAAGAGACCCGCAAAGTTGGTCAAGGTGGTCGCGCTCGTGCCAAAAAACAATCTCCAAAGCGTTAAGAGTCAAAAATTTAAAGATGTAAGATTAAAGTGTGAAAGCCTCACATTTTTTTCTATGTTTAGGTGTTTTAACACTTGTTCTGTTTAGCTACTACAAAATCAGAGAAGAAAAGTTTTTAACTTCCCAAAAACCTATCCCTATCATATCCAATCTTTCTAACTCGCTCACCCAAATACCAACAGATCTAAAAACAGAGCCTATCACTCTCTTAGCTGTGGGGGACATCATGCTTGGTCGCTCTGTTAATACTAAAATTCAAAAACAAAAAGACATCACTTTCCCATTTCAAAAAATTAATAGTCTTTTTCAAAACTCAAATATAGTTTTGATAAATTTAGAGTCGCCATTTGACCAAAATTGTCCCGAAACTGACACTGGTATGGTTTTTTGTGCCGACCAAAAATCTGTTAATGGCTTGTTAAGTCTTAGAGTTACCCATGCAAACTTGGCTAATAACCATATAAACAACCAAGGTGCAAAAGGGATAGAACTCACTAAAAATCTTCTTCTCCAAAACAAAATTACCCCCATTGGTCTAAGTACTGGTAGTGGCATTATAGTTAGTCAAATCAAAAACACTAAGATCGCTTTTTTAGGGTTTAACGACGTGCCACCTTACCCAAAAGAAATAAACAATTTAAAAAAAGAATTGCTATTAAAACAGCTCGAGGTTGCCACCAAGTCTGCCGACATGGTGATAGTTAATTTTCACTGGGGAAATGAATATCAGCAAAAAAGCAAAAGACAGCAAGAGTTCGCCCATCTGGCAGTCGACTATGGGGCCGATCTCGTCATAGGCCATCACCCACACAGGGTACAGGAAGTTGAGGTCTACAAAAAAGTTCCTATTTTTTACTCGCTTGGTAACTTTGTTTTTGATCAATTATGGTCCCGAAAAACCAGAGAGGGAATAATTGCTAAGGTTCTTTTCGAAAACAATCAAGTTAGCACCTACTCCGCTATTCCAATTCTTATTAACAAGGACTACCAGCCAGAAATAATAAAATAAACATAAATTATGCCACTCCAATATTTATTGATATCATCGTCTATCATTAATTGGGTGTAATATAAAGACATGTTCAAATATTTATCGGTTATACTCTCTGCTTTTCTTTTTCTTCTTTCTTTCCAAACTGTCTCAGCCTTTACTTATCAGACAGGGGAAAATTTAACTCTATCAGCTGACCGGGAATTCGACGAGACTGTTTTAGTCACTGCCCAGAACCTAACAATAGACTCATCAATAAGTGGCGATCTCTACTGTGCAGGTCAAGACATTACTATAAACGGCAATGTCGCAGGTGACATAATTTGTGCTGGTCAAACCATAAAAGTCAACGGCAGAGTAGAAGGAAACGTCCGTCTTGTTGGCCAAAGTCTTTTTTTATCTGGACAAGTTGGTTACAGCGCTACTCTTTTTGGTCAGTCAATAACTCAAGATGCCAATTCGGAAATTAGTGGTGATCTCCTCTACGGTGCTCAAAATATGAGCCTGTCAGGTCTCATTGGTCGCGATGCTTTTGGTGGAGCTCAATCTCTTGTTATCGACCAACATGCTTTTGTTGGTCGCAACCTAGACCACTTTACCGACTCTAGTGGCAAAATCGAAGTGGCTGAAGGCACGGTTATTGGTGTTTATACTCCTCACCTTATGACTGTCCCAGAGCCAAGCAATATCAACACAGCTATCAGTCCCTTCAGAGCATCTATAGCTTCAGTTATCTTCTCCATTTTTTCAACAGCCATTTTAGTCATTACTCTTTTATATTTCTTTTCTCATCAAACAAAGATTGTCTCTCAGCTTATTTCCACTCACCCAGTTAAGTCACTTTTTATCGGTTTGGCAGTCCTTGTAACAGGACCTATTGCCGCTATTCTCTCTATGATTACTGCAGTAGGAGCAGTTCTTGGAGTAGTCATTCTATTGTTCTACATTATCAGTATTATTCTTTCCTTTAGTTATGTAGCCATTATCATTGGTACGCTTCTCAAGAAAAATTTTAAACAGTTACGCAACACTAATTATCTTAATGCTTTGGCTGGTTGTGCAATCTTAGTTATCGCTACACACCTTCCTTATGTTGGTGGACTGCTCACTTTCTTCACTCTCCTTATTGGCCTTGGCTCCACCTTCCTTTCTTATCTTCCTGGCGAAAAGTAATTTATGCCTGTTCATCATCCCCATCACAGAGTCAAGAAAAATAATCCCGACTATTTCGATTCCGCTATGTCTTTTGTTGCTGTTTTAAGCCCTCTAAGTATGACGCCCCAAATATACCAAATTTATCAGTACAAGAACGCCGATGGTGTATCCTTGGCAACTTGGATCATATCAATTGCTACTTCACTCATCTGGCTTCTCTACGGCTTACACCACAAAGACAAACCAATTATCTTCAACTCAACTATGGGAGTCGTTCTTTGTTCTGCAATTGCCACTGGTGTTTTCTTGTACAAGTAGTCCAAATATCAACTATTGCTTTTTTGCCAATATTCTTTCATGATGTTTTCTGGAGGCTACCTTGAAAAATCCCCTATACGCTCTTTTAATAGCAAGTGATCCCAAAATGCGCCTAAACCTTTTGTTGGGTGTCAAAAGAATTTCTATCCGCGAAGGTCACCGAGATTATAAACCAGGACCCGGTGTTATTTGCGACCCAGTCGACTCGTTTGTTGTTGGCGTCACCTTCACAAATGTCGTCCACAAAACTCTGGGTGAAGTTACTGAAGAAGAATGGTTAGCAGATGGTTTCATCAGCCAGGAAGATCTTTTGTCTGGTATGCGTGAGTATTATCCAAGTATAGAGTTAAGCTCACCAGTCACGGTTCTGTTTTGGGAGAATGTTAACGGTTGTCTGACTGACCCTGAAATGATCGAAGACTTTAAGGTTGAATTCAATTTGTAATTCTACGACTCCTTTAGACTCCCACACCGGGAGTCTTTTTTTATATACAAAAAAAGATTGACATATCAATTAAAATTGTCGGGGTACTCGGAATTGAACCGAGATCATGCGCACCCCATGCGCACATACTAGCCGTTATACTATACCCCGAAATGAACAAACCTATTTTAACACTACAAAGTACAAAAAAAGCACCTTACTAAGGTGCTTGGACGAATACTATCTTCCCCTTATACCAATTTTCATTGTTTACCGATGACACTGTCAGTCTTACTCTGTAATCCTTAACCCCTCTTGTTGCCAAACAATATAGCTTGAAGGTTCTTTTCACTTGGTTGTGGGTTGCAATACTCACATCAACATTTACTGCACTCAAGCTATTCAAACTAAATTTTCCAAACAGACCGTCAAACTCCACCTTCACACTAGCTTTCCCAAGTAATAAATCAACAAGCATTTTTTCAGAAAGCGTTATATCAAACTCGTCCATATGCCTCCAAATTTTCAAAGTGTGTTCAGAGTTTATCACATAGAAAATAAATGTTGCAAAAATAACCCGAAAGGGTTAAATTGATTTTAGATTAAAAAATAAAAATTAAATGGCCAAAAAATCAAAATCAGAAGACAAAACCGTTCCAGTTCATGCTGACAACCAAGCTCGCCTCACCGCAGTAAAAATTGCAATGCAGCAAATTACTAAGCAGTTTGGCGAAGGTGCCATCATGCATTTAGGTTCCGACAAAATCGGAGAAAAGATCCCAGTTATTTCAACCGGGTCGATTAGCTTAGATTTAGCTCTTGGTGTTGGTGGTTTTCCAAAGGGGCGAATTATCGAAATTTATGGTCCGGAGGCCTCTGGTAAAACTACGGTAGCACTACATGTAGTTGCCGAAGCTCAAAAACAAGGTGGCATAGCAGCTTTTATAGATGCCGAACATGCCATTGACCCCAACCGCGCCCGCTCTATAGGCATCGATCTTGATCAACTTCTTCTCTCTCAGCCAGACAATGGTGAGCAAGCCTTAGAAATTGCTGAGACTCTTATTCGTTCTGGCGGTGTTGATGTAGTCGTTATCGACTCCGTTGCTGCTTTAGTTCCTAAGGCCGAAATCGATGGCGAAATGGGGGATGCCGCTATGGGTATGCAAGCCCGTCTCATGAGCCAGGCTCTAAGAAAAATTACTGGCGCTATCGCCAAAAGCAAATGTATTGTCATTTTTACCAACCAGCTTCGAGACAAAATCGGTGTCATGTTTGGTAACCCAGAAGTAACTACCGGGGGGAAAGCTCTCAAGTTCTATGCCTCTATTCGCATCGACATGCGTAAAATT
>CAZQDQ010000043.1:0-7169 GCA_964592455.1 uncultured Pseudomonadales bacterium | reverse complement strand
CCTGGAAGATGGTGACCCACAGCTTAGCATGACCAAGGAGGAGCTGATTGAGCTGTATTCTTTACAGCTAAAAAAGATAAACCCCGATTTTAGTCTTAAGTGGATTAAGAATTCTCATCTGTTTCGGGCAAATTACGCACAACCAGTATTCCCAACTAATTATTCAAAATCGATAGAAAATATTAACAAAAGAAATTCAAAGATTTGGTTCGCCAACATGAGTATGGTGTATCCGTATGACAGAGGTACAAATTATGCAGTAGAAATAGGAAGGAGGGTTGCAAAAGAGTGTCTGTCTTAATTATCGAAGCCTTTAAAACTATAATTTCTTCTTACTTTCTGCTACTTGGGTTGCAGCTTATTTTCTGGCCTTTAACAAAGTCTCTTTTTAGTAAATTACCAGATGCAGGTTGGGCTATAGCGAGAATTGTTGGCATACTCCTTACTAGTCTTATTATGTGGTCTCTTGGACACCTCGGTCTTTCGATAAGCTCAGATATTGGGATGTTTGTTGTGATATCGACAATCTTTTTGTTGACACTTATAAAAAACAGAAATTTGGGGTTTGGGATTTGGAGGGTAGAGAAAAGCATCTTAAGAGTAATTGTTATGGCAGAATATCTTTTTTTGGCGGTCTTTGTTTTGATTAGTTTCGTCAGAGGATACCTGCCACAGCTAGATAGTTTGGAAAAATTTATGGATTATGGTTTTATAAATACCTATCTGAGATCATCAACATTACCAACAATAGATATGTGGCAAGCAGGGGAAATTATTAATTACTACTCTTTTGGTCATTACTGGGCTAGTATCCTGATTCGTTTCCTTCACGTTGCCCCTGCAGTTGGCTATAACTTGGTTTTGGGATTTATAGGAGGGACTGTGGCAGCAATAACGATGGTATTGGTTACAACGATAGGGGCAATAAAGGGGAGAGCTAGCTTGATAGGAGGAATGCTAGCTTCTTTGGTGATGGTGTTTGGTGGCAACGGGCACTCGATTTGGTACCTGATAAAAAATGGATCATTTGATGGCTACTGGTATGCAGATGCAACCCGTTTTATTCATAACACCATACACGAATTTCCAAGTTATAGTTTGATTGTTTCTGATCTTCATGGTCACTTGTTGGGGCTACCTGTGGTGCTTTTGTTTTTGATTGTTTTTTATTACTTTCACAAAGAAAAAGATATGAGAGATTTAATTTTCTTAGGCGGGCTATTTGGGTTAATGGCAATGACAAATACTTGGGATGTATTGATTTATGGCTTGTTGGTAGCGATCTATTATTTGACGTTGATGTTTAAAAAAGAGTTGAACATTGTCAAGACCATGTCTCATGCGAGTTTGGTCTTGGGGACAATGATAGTGGTGACAGCGCCATGGTGGAAAACATTTGAGTCGATTTCGAACGGAGTTAGGTTGGTTGAGATTAGATCGCCACTGTGGCAAATTGGAGTTTTGTGGAGTTTGTTATTTGTGGTCTGTACGGTCGGGTGGTTTGTGTCATCTAAATTTGAGAGTGTGGTGTTTATCAGATCGATAATTTTAACTGTGATTTTTCTTATTATTATTCCAGAGATAATATATTTTAAGGATATCTACCCTGATCACCCCAGAGCCAATACGATGTTTAAGTTGACATACCAAAGCTTTGTGATGAGTGTAATCGTGCTGGGCGTTGCCATAACTCAAGTTATTCACAGCAGTAGTAAAAATGTGTACAGATATCTTTATTTTATTGTTTTGATATTTGTTTTTGGTTCTAGCATGGTTTATCCGACCTTGGCATACCCATCCTTTTATAACAACTTTAAAGAATACAAAGGTTTGAACGGAGAAGACTGGCTGAGTTTAGACTCACCTGCAAAATATAGAATATTAGGCTTTTTGAGAAAAAATGACAAAGGTGGAAACATGGTAGAGGCAGTCGGAGATAGTTATACAAATAAAAACATCTTATCTGCATACACGGGAATTCCCACCATACAGGGATGGAGAGTTCATGAGTGGTTGTGGCGAGGAAGCTATGAGCCGGTGGCGAAAAGGGAGACGGAGGTCAGGGAAATATACGAGGGTAGGGATGTAGATAAAACTAAGGAGCTAGTAAAAGACTATAAAGTGGATTGGATAGTGGTGGGGCCAGATGAAGATGAAACGTACTTAATTAATCACGAGAAACTGAGAAGTCTGGGAAAAATAATCGATATCGGTGGAGAGTACTATGTTGTTGAGGTTAGTCGCTAGTTAAAAGATTCGCGACATACTGTTTTAAAGCTTTCCAGTTGCCGTCTTTGGGAATAAGGACCCATTTGTTGTCATAGTTTTTTGATATCGGAGGGTTATAAAGAATACTAAGACCATTAGCATCTGGCTTTGTATCCAAAACTGTGGCTTTGAGGTTTTGCTGTTTTAAGTCTAGGGCAATCCTGGCAACTGTGGGGTAGTGTGATGGAGGCAGGTTGGTAATGAGATTGTTTTTGGCAATATCTATCAGAGCAGAGACCTTTCCTTCATCCAAAAAGAAATTGGTGCTTATCAGTTTTTCTTTGATTGCAGAGATTACTTGCTGTTGTCTTTTTGAGCGAGCAAAATCAGTTCCCTGGTCATCAGACGAATGACGAGAACGGACAAACTTAAGGGCCGTTTCTCCATCTAGATGGTTTAAACCTTCGGGAAAGGAAATACTTTCGTATCTACTGGAAACAGGTATGGCGTTTTCTTTGCCTGGGATGGGAAACTCACTATCAACAAATCCCGGACTTACATAGATATCCAAACCACCCAACAACTCAATTACTTGCTTAAAAAAACTAAAGTTAATTACGGCGGTGTAGTTTACGGGCTGGCCGATGGTCTCAAAAATACTTGCCTCAACCAAACTTATGCCACCTCCAGCAGTAGCTACTTCTCCATAATGATAAGCAGTGTTAATTTTGTCTCGAATAGATGGCACCCATAAATCTCTTGGAATGCCAATTTGTGTTAGAGTCTTTTTTTGTTGATTATAGGAGACAAAGATTATGGAGTCAGTTAAGTTGGGAGAGTCTTGTCCTTGCCCTCTTATGCCAAGTATCAAAAAATTAGTAACGTTGGCTTGGCTATTTAGAGTTTCTTTGCTGTCTGCAAAAAAGTTTAATAAATCTTTTGGTTTAATTTCTAGCCGTGCGAGATACTTGGATCCAAGGGAGTAACCATAAAACCCAAGAAACAACAATGGGATGATGGCAAACAGGTAAATAAACTTTTTGGACAGAAACAAAGCATGAAGAGCAGTCCTGCTCAGACGATTGTTTTTAAAAAACATGTCAGGTAGCATTAATAATGTCAGCAAAGAGAGTGGGGTTTAAACTGTCTGTACCAACCAAGACGCCTTGAATATTTGGCTCATCCATAAAAGACTTAATGTTGTCTGGAGAAACAGACCCACCATAAAGAACTGGAGAGAGATAGTCTGTTAAAAAGGAGATTTGATGGGCAATGTGGTTGGCTTCGTTTGGGGCTATTGAATTGCCTGTTCCGATAGCTGTAGATGGTTCATATACAAAAATACATCTTGAGACTTCTACTCCTAGGTCAAAAAGAGACTTAATTTGCTCATCTAAATATGGTTTATCTAGACAAACAATTGGTGTAATTGAGTTTTCTAGTAAAAGACTGGTTTTTGTGGCTACAATGGCTGGAGTTTCGGCAAATTCGAGGCGTCTTTCATAATGACCAACAATACAGAAAGACACCAGCTCGGAAAGCATTTGAGCATTTATTTCTCCCGTATGCTTTCCTGGAGCCAGGTGAGACACGTTTTGAGCGCTTGTTTGGATGTTTAGCCCAGATTCAACAAGTTTTTGGTTGAAGGAAGCTATATCAGTAAACGGCAGACAAAGAATAACTTTTTTGTCTGGGGTAATTTTGGGTTTTAAGGCAATTAAGTCGTCTAGCCAAAAAAGAGACTGGGTAAGGTTTTGATTACTTTTCCAATTACCGACAATGTATTTCACTGAAGTGATTATAACAAGCTCATAATGACTTTGGCGATTGGGAAGGTAAAATAGAAGAGTGAGAAACGACGAACTAAACAGAGAACAACAGCTGGCAGTGGACTACAAAACTGGCCCTCTGCTAGTTTTAGCTGGGGCAGGGTCTGGAAAAACAAAAGTGTTGGTGCACAGAGTGGCGAGCATTATTGAGAACCAAAAAGTTTCCCCCAGAAAAATTGCCTTGCTAACTTTTACCAATAAAGCAGCGGAAGAGATGCAAAAAAGAATAGCAAAGCTGATCGGAGGGGTAGACGCCAGCCTGGGTTTTGTGGGAACATTTCACTCGTTTTGTGTCAAGCTACTTAGAGAATACGGTGAAGCAATAGGAATACCAAAAAATTTTATAATTTTTGATTCGGAAGATAGCGAGTCGCTAATGAAAGATGTTATCAAAGAGATGAAATTAGACACATCTGAGATAAACCCAAAGATGTTTTTGTCTATTATTGGCAAAGCAAAAAATGACCTTGCCACACCAGCTTCGATACTAGAAGATAAAAATAGTTATTTTTACAAGAATCTAATTATTGCTTGGAATAAATATCAGGAGAGATTAAAGAAAAATAGGGCGCTGGATTTTGACGATTTATTGACAAAAAGCGTAGAGCTACTTCGGAACGTATCCGTCCGTGAAGAAGTAAATAAAAGACTGGAATGGATACTGGTCGACGAGTATCAAGACACAAACAGAGCTCAGTTTGAGTTAACCAGGTACCTTGCTGGGGAATTGAAAAATTTGACTGTGGTGGGTGATTCTTCGCAGGCAATCTACTCGTTTCGAGGGGCAGACTTTAGAAACTTGTTGCTATTGGAAGAATCGTATCCAGAAATTCATAATATAAACCTGCCTAGAAATTATCGAAGCACCCAAAACATTTTAGATGGAGCTTACAGTGTGGTTAGTAACAACACTTCGCATCCGACAATTCGATTAGTAGCAAATAACGAAGATGGAGGGAAAATCAGATTAATAGAGAGCGAAGACGAAAAACAAGAGGCCAAGAAAGTGGTGACCGAAGCAAGTACACAATCTGCTTTTTCGGATGTGGCAATATTGTATAGAGTTAATTCATTATCTAGAGCCTTAGAAGAAGAATTGGTAAAGAGAAATATTTCTTATCGTCTTATAGGAGGAACAAGATTTTATGGACGAGCAGAAGTTAAAGATCTAATAGCCTATCTTAGATTGGTAATAAACAAAGAAGAAGAGGTAAGCAAGAAAAGGGCGGAAAAAATTGGTAAAAGGAGGCTAGTAAAATTTTTTGAATGGCTATCTTCAAAGGGATCAGCAGTTGCAAAGTCTAATCCTGGCGAAACCTTAAATGAAATTATGAACGAGATTGATTTCCTTAGTAGATACGATGAGAGAGACACAGAAGATGTGAGTAGGATAGAGAATATTAATGAGCTTTTGGCTGTTGCTTCCCAGTATTCAGATGTTGAGTCTTTCTTGGAGAGTGCTGCCCTGGCTGAGTCAGAAGCAAAAAAGACACAAGGAAATGCAAAAATAACTTTAATGACTATACACGCGGCTAAGGGATTGGAGTTTGAAGCGGTCTATATAGTTGGACTTGAAGAAGGGCTGTTCCCCCACTCTCGTTCGATTGCTCTTGGCTCAAAAGAAGAAATCGAAGAAGAAAGGAGACTTATGTACGTGGCTATGACAAGGGCAAAAACAAAACTGACACTAAGTTTTGCTAAGTCTAGATTAATCTTTGGAGGTCGGATGAGAAGTATCCCCTCGCGATTCTTAAGCGAAATATCCCCAAACCTTTTGGAAAGGAAGGAGGCAGTGGAAACTAGAGATTTTTTAGGGAAAACAATAAATAAAAGTAAAGAGAGGAGAATTGTGGCAGACTGGGAAATAGAATTGGCAACCAAAGATGACTTTGTAGAAATAGATAATTGGTGATCTTGGTTTAAAATAGTACTGTGATTTACGAAGCAACAGAAAAAGATAGACGGATTTTTAACAGGCTAGCTAAACACCCCTTGCAGTCGTGGGAGTGGGGAGATTTCCGGAAACAAACCGGGGTTTTGGTTTCTAGGTATGTTGAGACGGAAGGAAAAAACTACCTCGCCTCATACCAGATTACCTGGCACAAAATTCCAGGGGTAAAAAAGTGGATAGGTTACGTCCCGAAGTCTGACTTTCCGAGTGTTGAGATGATTAAAAAGATTAAATCAGAAGCAAAAAAGAGAGGAGCCGTTTTTGTAAAATTTGAACCAAATGTAAGGGTCGACAAGAATCAGAACTACAACATAGATGACTCTTTTGTTTCTGGAAAGCCGCTGTTTACCAAATTTACTTTTATTTTAAGCCTAACTGGAAGCGAAGAAGAGCTTTTTGCAAACTTAAATCAAAAAACCAGATACAACGTGCGTCTTGCGACTAAGAGAGGGGTAAAAATTGAGAGAGATAATTCTAGGGAGGCTTTTGAAGATTACTGGAAACTTACAGAGGAAACCACCAAAAGACAAGGATTCTATTCTCATACAAAAGACTATCACAGGAAAATGTGGGAGGTAATGGTGACTTCTGGTATGGGTCAGCTATTTAAGGCGGTCTACCAAGGAGAGACAGTCTCAATGTGGATGGTATTTATATTAAACAACAAACTTTATTACCCGTATGGAGCCTCAAGTACCAAATACAAAGAGGTTATGGCAAACAACTTGCTAATGTGGGAGGTAATCAAATATGGAAAAAAAATGAAGTGCACAGAATTTGATATGTGGGGAAGTCTAGGAAAAGATCCAGACATTAGTGATAGCTGGTATGGCTTTCATAAATTTAAACAAGGTTATGGTGGTGACCTGGTGGAATTTGTCGGGACATTTGACCTGGTAGTTGAGCCATTTTTGTACAAAGTTTATATCCTTGCAGAAAAAATAAGATGGGTTTTTTTGAGATTTATTAGAAACCAGTATTAGAATAATATTAATCCTCTATTACAAAAGTAAACATAAAAAAAAAAAAAATTATAAAATATTAAATTTAATTTTAATAAAAAAATATTTAATTAATTAATTTTTTTTTAATTAACTTTAGAAACAAATTCAACTATAAAGAAGATATATTGTTAATAAATCTATACACATAAAATTAAAACTAATGGTCAAAAATAAACT
>CAZQDQ010000042.1:0-7283 GCA_964592455.1 uncultured Pseudomonadales bacterium | reverse complement strand
ACATCATTGTCGCCTACAAGGGATTTAAAGGCTTAAATTCAGATAAAAGGAGTGTTATCGTCAAAACCATAATTTTTTAGATTCTCACGAATTTCCATCTCGACCAACTCAATTAGCTCAGCGTCAGCAACCATGTCGCATTTGTTTAGAGCGACAACAAGCCTTGGGACGTTCACCTGGGAAGCTAGGAGTAAGTGTTCGTTGGTTTGAGGCATAGGACCGTCTGTTGCTGCGACAACTAAAATAGCGCCATCCATTTGAGCGGCACCAGTGATCATGTTTTTGATGTAGTCGCGGTGACCTGGACAGTCGATGTGAGCGTAGTGGCGTTTGGCTGTTTCGTAAGGAACGTGAGAAATGTTGATAGTAACACCGCGCTCTCTCTCTTCTGGAGATTTGTCAATTTGATCAAAAGGAAGGGCTTGCGCTAAACCTTGGGAAGCTAAAGTGGTGGTAATAGCGGCAGTTAATGTGGTTTTACCGTGGTCAACGTGACCAATGGTACCAATATTAACGTGGGGTTTGGTTCTCTGGTATGTAGACATTTTTGTTAATTTTTATAATAATTTTTGTAATTGCTTTTTTAAGCCTGTTAATTTTAGCAGAATTTTAAGCTAATTGGTAGGAGTTTTCAAGAGTTTTTGAGCAAGACTATTGGGAAGCTCTTGATAATGACTTGGTTCCATGTAGTAACTGGCTCGACCTGCAGTAAGAGAACGGATAGCTGTGGCATAAGCAGAAAGCTCGGAGAGAGGCACGGTGGCAGTAATAACACGAGCGTTACCACGCTGGGCTGTGCCGCCTATCTGGGCTCTTCGACTAGAAAGATCACCAATAATGTCACCCATGTTGCTTTCTGGGGTGGTAACTTCGACTTTCATGATCGGCTCGAGAATTACAGGAGAGGCTTTTTTAACTGCATCTTGCAAAGCCATTGAACCAGCAATCTTAAAAGACATCTCAGAGGAGTCGACTTCGTGGAATGAACCGTCGACCACGGCCACATCGAGATCAACCAACTGGAAACCAGCAATAACACCATTGTCTAATGCTTCCCGAACACCTTTTTCGATAGGGGCGATAAACTCACGAGGAATGGTTCCACCGACAATTTTATTGGTAAAGGTGAAGCCTTCACCACGCGAACGAGGAGTAATTTCCAGAATACAGTGACCATATTGACCACGTCCACCCGACTGTCTGATGTATTTACCTTCACCTTTGCTAGCCTTGGTAATAGTTTCGCGGTAAGCAACCTGAGGGGCACCGGTGGTGGCTTCTACTTTGAATTCGCGTTTTAGACGGTCAACAAGGATTTCGAGGTGAAGTTCACCCATGCCACCGATAACAGTTTGACCTGTTTCGTGGTCTGTTCTAATTCTAAAGGTAGGATCTTCTTCGGCTAACCTGCCTAGAGCTAGGTCTAGTTTTTCTTGATCTGCCTTAGTTTTTGGCTCAATAGCCAGAGAAATAACTGGCTCTGGGAAGTTGATGGACTCAAGAATTAAGGGCTTATTTTCATCACATAATGTGTCGCCTGTTTTAGTAGCTTTTAGACCGACGATACCAACAATTTCACCGGCACTAGCCTGATCTATCTCTTCTCTGGTGTTGGCATGCATAAGCATGAGACGGCCTAGACGCTCGCGCTCTCTTTTACCGGCATTGTAGACAAAAGTCCCAGCTGTGATTTTGCCAGAGTAGACACGAACATAAGTAAGTTTGCCAACGTGCGGATCAGCCTGGATTTTGAAAGCTAAACCTGAGAATGGCTCATTGACATCCGGTTTTCTGACTTCCTCGCTTTCGGTCTCTGGATTGATACCGGTGATAAGGGGCTTGTCGAGAGGTGAGGGTAGGAAATCCACAACTGCGTCGAGGAGAGGTTGGACACCTTTGTTGCGAAGAGATGAACCAGGAAAGACGGGAACAATAAGGTTTTTGCAGGTAGCGCCACGAAGAGCAACTTTTAAGGATTGGATATCAATCTCTTCACCATTTAGGTACTTTTCCATTAAACTCTCATCAAACTCAACGATACTTTCGACAAGCTTGGCGCGCTCTAACTCACACTCGTCCTTCATGTCTTCTGGAAAACCATCGATAACTTCGTATTTGGCTCCAGTTTCGTCACCTTGCCAAATAACAGTTTTGCGCTCTAGAAGGAGGCAAACACCTTTAAAGGTGTTTTCGACTCCGACCGGAAGAGCCATAATGGCGGTTTTAGCACCTAGTTTTTCGTGGACATCTTTAATAGTCGCCATGAAGTCGGCTCCCAAAACATCCATTTTGTTGACAAAAGCAATGCGAGGAACGTGGTACTTGTCAGCTTGGCGCCAGACAGTTTCAGTTTGAGATTGGACACCAGAGCCAGCATCCAAAACGATAACGCCACCGTCTAAGACACGCAGAGAACGCTCGACTTCGGCAGTAAAGTCAACGTGACCTGGAGTATCGATAACATTGAAACGGTGCTCTTCTTTGAAGTGGGCGTCTTCTAAAACTGGGGTCCAAAAGGCAGTGGTGGCAGCAGAGACGATAGTGATGCCGCGTTCTTTTTCCTGTTCCATCCAGTCCATTTGGGTGTTACCTTCGTCGATGTCACCTATTTTGTAGGACTTGCCAGTATAAAAAAGAATGCGTTCAGTGGTGGTGGTTTTACCAGCATCGATATGCGCGATGATACCGGTGTTTCTAACACGATCTAGCGGGATTTTTTTACCTGTTGGAGCGGACATAATTTAGATTTCAGATCTTTAAGATGTCAGATATCAGTTGTCAGATATCAGTTCTCAGAGTTTAATTTTTATTTATTTGTAATTTTTTATTATTTGACGAATTAAAACTGTCCGGTGAGGACAGAGTGTGCTTAATTGTAGCATAGCCTCAGAAAAATAAAAACACCCCTGGTGGGGTGTTGAGTGGTTAGACACAAAAGATGACGTCGATCATGCGACTAAAAAATAGTTCGTCGAGCTGCTTGACTAATTTTTTATTCCTAATTTGACTTTTGGTGAGATGAAAATAGTACACATCTCCAAACACCTGCAGTTTTCTTCCTAAAGCATTTTCAAACTTAGAAATCAGTAAGTCTTTTACGTCGTTGAACTGATTTGAGCCTAGATTGATCGTAAAGAAACGAGTGTCGATCTCTCCGATCAGTTCTGAATGACTTGCTGAAAAAAGCAACTGGTAACCGCAGGATACCAAGAACTTTTCAAATTTGTTGATCTGAGTTTTGCTGATTTTTTTGCCGCCGACATGAAAGACTGTTACGTTTTTCGTGCGAGATGAGTGAACAGTTTTCGACCTCTGGTGAGACAAGAAAGTAATCCTAAAAGTCTCGTCTATGGAATCTAGGGCGGTAGTTAAGTCGTGGTTTCCAAATGAATTGCCAACAACAAAGGTACGGTGCATTTTAGCTCCTCTTTCAATGTAATCTTGCTTTGTAGTTTAGCAGAATTATTTTTTGAGGAAGTAGGCGAGCTTTTGGAAAGCAATTTTGCGCATACTAATTTGGTTTTTCTCTTCTTTGGTCATTTGAGCAAAAGTATTGTTGTGACCATTTGGTATAAAAATTGAATCCCAACCAAAACCGTTGTCCCCTACTGGCGTGACTATTTTGCCCTCTATTGTTCCTTCGAAGAAATGATTTTGACCAGATTCGTCTGAATAGCCAATAGTAACTTTGGCAACAGCACCAAAATTGTTGAAAATCTCACAGAGTTTATAAAGCTTGTCATTGCCCACTTCTTTCATAAACCATTTAATAAGTGGACCCGGCAGGGCACCAAGACAGGAAAAAGAGAGAGAGTTATCTTCGACAATAATGTTGCCAGATAGGTACTTTTTTGCTTCCGTAAGCTTTGCCTCGATGATTTTTTGAGAGTCTACTTCTTGAATTTCAACCAAGTCCAAATCGTGCATTTGTAGGTCTGGGATAATTTGTTTAGCTTCGGTGAATTTGTTTTGATTGCCAGTGACGAAAGTGATTTGCATATTAAGTTAAATTTAACAGATCAGGAAAATAATTTATGTTTTGGTTTTAGATTTTTGAAGTTTTTTGCTGTAGAAACTGGTTTACCACTTTGAACTTCTAAGTTTATTCTGGCGTCTCCGGCGATTTTACCACCATCTTTGGCCGCTTTTTTGTTTTCTCCGAAGCCTTTGGCATCGCGACTTTTAGCAATCTCAGCAGTAGAGGCCTCGCCCAACATGGAAAAGATTAATTCTAAGTCATTCATGTGATCTCTGAGGTTCTCTCGTTTCAGTCCTTTAAACTGTTTGTATTTGCTTGGTGTCATTCCGAATGTGGCTTGGGAAATTTCGGCAGTCAGAATAGCGTATTCTTTTTCTCCTCCCACGTTTCGTTTTTTCCATTCGTCGGTTAGAGTTTCGCGGATTTCGATGCCCCGCATGCGTTTTTCGATCCAAGAGTCTGGATAGCCTTTGGCTTTGTAAAGGCTTCTAGTTCTTTTGGTAGCTAGTTCTGGATCTTCGATTTCTTGGACTCTTTCGTAACCGACTTTGGCTAACCACATTTTGAAGGGTTCGGCTTTGGGAGAGGGAATGGATTGGATGATGCGAAAGATTGTTTCGGTATTAGCACAGTCAGTAAGATATTTTTTACCGTCCGACCCTACTATTTTCAGTGGTACGATGAAATCGTACAACTGATTGTGACCTTCTTTTTTTATTTTGATTTTCAGATCACTCCAATAACGCTTAGGGATGCTGCTTTCGATGAGTGCGTCGACAATGTCAACCACTGAGAAGTACCACTCGTTTTGAAAAATTACTTTTCTAATTTTCTTACCTCTGAAAATGGCAATCTTGTTAATGGTATCCATAATATCATTCAACACCATAAATAACCCGAAGTCAAATACAAAAAATCCCCAGGAGCCATGACTTCTAGAAAGGGTTAGATGTTAATCTGTGTGATGTAAAATTTAGGAATGGCCAGTGGTGAAGAAATGTTAAGAGACATAAAAGAAGGGTTTCCGTTGATGAACTTTGGTGTCGAAAACGATTTAGAAAAACTAATGAGACAAGCTGAAGTGTTTGATACTCCGTATGTAAAACGTATTGACCAAGAAAGACTAATGGACGCTTGTGCTTGGACTGGGACTGCATGGGAGTTTTTGTACTTGTTTCGTAATTCTATTTCTTCGCTTAAGCCAGGGCCAAATATTGCTTTTTTGGGTTTAAGTGATTATTGCGCCACCTACCAGATACACTCCAAATTGTCAGCACCAGACATGCATTATCAAAAGAGAATAGAACTGTACAAAGCTAATACAAATCCAGATGACTATAGATTAGCAATTGAGGCGTGGGGTAAAACTGCTTGGTTAATGAGGAACTTACTAGATGACAAAACTGTTGACTCAGTTGTTATGCTGACTCCCCCGAAATTATTTAGCTATCAAAATCCGAACAATGATGGGAAATACGTTGGTGTCACGAGAGATGAATATCGTTTTTTACTGGAAAATGCCAAAGAGGTGAAACAATCCAAAAAAGTTTACTTGGTATTTGGGGCATATGAATTGATCAACAAGCAAGGTGGGAATGAAGAAAAAGAAACTACGCTTCGACTGGAACAAAAAAACGGAGACACCTCAACGGAAGTAGCAGCACAGCTGTTGGAACTAATGAAAAAGATAAATTCCCTCAAAATCCATGACTTTTGAGGGAATGTTTTTAAATCTGCTTGACTAGGCCAACACGAGAATGGCCTGATTGGTAAAAGTTTTTTTGGCGAGTAAAGATCTTGTAGCCTTGTTTGAGATAAAACTGCTCGCCTTCGTACTCGGCAGTCCAAGTCCAAACGTACTTGATACCTAGAGTTTTTAGTTTTTCCTCTAGGCGCGCCAAAAGAACTTTGCCAAGACCTTTTCTACGGTACTGTTTTTCGACAAGCAGGTCAGAAAGATAGAAATAGGGTGAGTAACCACTAGCCCATTTTTGAGCTAGTCCACTAGAGCAACCAATAAAGTTCCCGTTTTCTGTAGACACAAAACCAAACCTTTCTTGGACCTCTACTGGGTTGCCGGAATCTAAACTGTGTTCGTCGAAAGCTTTTTGTTCTCTTGCAAATTCTGATTCGCTCATGTCACGGAACTCGTATTTGATCATAGAAACTCCACAACTTGGCGGGCGGTGGCAAGAGCAATTTTGGCACGCTCGACACCGACAGTGAACTTTTCTGGTAGGCCATCTGGGTAATAAAAGTGATATTTTTCTGGATGTAACCACTTTAGCTGATGAGTGTTGATCCACCTCCCCGCTCGATAAGCGTCAACTGGTTCTGTTCCCCAAACGGTGTAGCCGACTCGCTCAAGGGCTTTGCGGGAAGCTTCGTTTTCTTCCCTGACACTACTGCTGATGCTGTATTTGTTTAAGTAGTCGGCAGCAAAGAGAGTGCGGGCCAGGTGAGTAGCACTGGCGACACCTTTGCCCCACCAACTTGGGTCCCAGATGATGATGCCAGAGGTGCAACCGCCATCAGTTGAGTCTATTTTGTGTAGTGACGTGACCCCGATAGGGACTTGCGAAGACTCCGGCTGGATGAACCAAGTACAACCCTCTTCTGACTTTCTGGTTTTTTCGTACCATTCTAGTTCATTTTCTAAGGTCTGGGCAAACAGCCCCATTGTGTACATGTGAACACGCATGGATGAGAAATGCTTAACTAGCTCAGGAATATCTTCTTTTGTACCTGGACGAAGTGAGACAGATACTCTCTTTGTTTTGACGAGCATGTTTATACCGAACATTGTTTTCTCCTTGAATTTTGGTTTTAAAGTGCAGCCAAAGACTAGTCATGGCTAGTATTTGACTGTCTAAACCTCCTAAGGGAGAACAAAAAAAGCAAAAAGCCTCCACTTGGGAGGCTTAAGCTGACAAACAAAACAACTTAAACCTCCGGATTTTGGGCGCAAGAATTGACCCTTTCTTTGAGGGTCATAGCACTACCTGGCTGGAGGCGAATGATTAATCTAAAATTCATAAGGATATTGTACCACATTATAAGATGTTTGGTGATAGAATATAGAATATGAGAGAAAAACTGGAGAGCGCTTTGGAGATACTTAAAATTGAGACGTGTTTGAGCCCTGATTTTGACCATTTGCCAGCTGAGCAGATATATAAAGAGTATGAGATGGATGTGCCTGAGGAAGTAATGGAGTTTTGCAAAATGATTGAGAAGGTCGGGGGGAAAGCCCTGCTTGTTGGTGGATGTGTGAGAGATATGATAATTTCGGCCCAGACTGAAA
>CAZQDQ010000041.1:0-7520 GCA_964592455.1 uncultured Pseudomonadales bacterium | reverse complement strand
CTGTCCCAACACAAACCATTTCGGTTCCATCTTTAACGACATGATCACCTTTCGTTGGTCTCAATCTGGTCTGCGACCAATCGTCAGCCTCAAAATCGAAGATATGCATTGGACATTCATCACATTCCCTATTCACGAAAAAAAGCCGAAAACTAGGCGTCTGCAAAAAATCATCAAGGTCATCATTCATAACTTAACTCCTTTTTATAAACCTTTTCAGGTTCTAAGATACAACATATTTTACACCCAAAATACCCCTGTCAACAACTAAATTTTGATATACTGAAATCATGCTCGACCCAAACGACGAGAAAACCATAGACAAAATTAGCTTCAACCAGGTTTTTCAGGCCTTACAAGATATAATCTTGCCCAAGTTTAACGAAGTTGATAAGAAGTTTGACGAGGTTGACAAAAGATTTGATAGGCTTGAGGGTGACATAGGAGAAATGAAAGAGCAAATTGGTGAATTAAAAGTAATGAGCGAGGTACTTGACAGAGACATGACAGGCGTCAAAATGAGGCTATCTGAAGTAGAAAAGATAGTTGAAGCAAAACTGGCGTAACAAATAAGATAGTAACTTTTTTGGGTATTATTTGGTAAAAGGTGCTAAAATGATAAGTTATGCCAGATATCAGCCCTAGTACCCATTTGATCATCAAAGGTGCCCGCCAGCACAACCTCAAAAACATTAACCTAACCATTCCCAAAAATAAATTAGTCGTCTTTACCGGTGTCTCTGGCTCTGGCAAATCGAGCATGGCACATGACACTATCTATGCCGAAGGCCAAAGGCGCTATGTAGAGTCCTTAAGCTCCTACGCGAGACAGTTTTTAGGTGTCATGAGCAAACCAGACTTAGACCAGATTGAGGGGCTTTCTCCTGCCATTCTGATAGACCAAAAACAAGGTAGCCACAACCCCAGAAGCACAGTGGGAACAGTCACTGAAATATACGACTATTTAAGGCTTCTTTTTGCCCGGATTGGCCACCCCCACTGCCCTCAGTGCAGCCGGGAAATAAGCCCAGCTGATATTAATCAGATATACAAATCAGTTATCGGACTAGCCACAAACCACCCAAGTTTTGATAAAAATAAAGGCACTAGAATTTTAATTTTGGCACCTATAATTAAAAACCAAAAAGGTGAATTTAAAGACCTTCTCCCTTCACTTGTCAAACAAGGAATTTCTTCAGTTAGAATAGATGGAAAATTTTTTTCTACCTCCACAACTATTTCACTATTTAAAAACAACAGGCACAACATCGAAGCTGTTATCGACAGACTTGTTATTGGCCAAGTGGACAACGCCCCAGAATACGAAAAAAGTAGACTAATAGACTCTTTAGAGCAGTCTCTAAAAATTGCCGATGGTGAAGTAATAGTATCTATTGTCGAAGATCCTTCTCTCTCGTTCCCCGAAAATCCAGAACGTATGGAAGACCACCTCTTTTCTCAAAAGTTGTCCTGTCCTATCTGCAATATCTCTATACCGGAAATAGAACCACGCTACTTTTCTTTCAATGCCCCTGACGGTGCCTGCCCAGAATGTACTGGTTTGGGAACAAAAATGGTTTTAGATCTAAGTTCTATTATTTCTCCATCACTCAGTTTGCTGGAAGGCGGTATTGTGCCCTTAGCATCCCAATTCGAAAACCGCACCTGGTTTGCCAGACTTATTTTAGAAAGCATGAGCTACGTTGGTTTTACTGGTAATACTCCTCTAGAGCAAATGAACTCAGAGCAAAAAAATCTTTTATACTCTGGGGCAGGCAACAAACAGTTTGTAGTTAAAGGTTTAAACAGGCACGGTAAAAAAGTACTTCGTAAAATGCCATACGAAGGTTTAGCTAAAGAATTCGAAAGACGTTACGAAGAAACTCAGTCTGATAGTTTTAAACAAGAAATTGAAAAATACTTAATTAAAAAAACTTGTCCTACCTGCAACGGCACCAGACTAAAGCCAGAAGTTTTGGCAATAACTATAGACAATTATTCCATTAGTGATGTTACTTTGCTGCCGACAATTAAATCGTACCAGTTTATAAACAATCTTAATAGCAAACTAACCAACCAGGAGAAGCAAATTTGTGAGCCTATTGTTAAAGAAATATCCGACAGACTGAACTTTCTTATTTCAGTTGGCTTAGATTATTTAACCCTATCACGGGAGTCAGGTACGCTATCAGGAGGTGAGCTTCAAAGAATTCGCTTAGCCAGTCAAATTGGTTCCCGCCTAACTGGGATTCTCTACGTTCTAGACGAACCAACCATAGGACTGCATCAGCGTGACAACGCCAAACTCATAAATACTTTAAAAGACTTGGTAAGCTTAGGTAATTCTCTGGTAGTAGTTGAGCATGATCAGCAAACTATGGAAAACGCAGATCACCTAGTAGAATTTGGACCCCACGCAGGTTATCTAGGAGGCCAAATTACTTTTGAAGGCAATATTCAAAAAATGTTATCGTCTAATTCTCTTACTGGACAGTATCTGTCTGGCCGCAAAAACATTGTAGCTAAGAAGTCTAAAAATCCAAAAGAGTCTTCTGCCAGCATCCGCTTAACAGGTTGCACTCACCACAACTTAAAAGATGTCGATGTCGAATTTCCTTTAAACAAGTTTGTCTGTGTTACTGGTGTTTCTGGCTCTGGCAAGTCTTCACTTGTAGTTGATACACTTTACGAAAGTTTGTCCCAAAAATTAAACCCCATGCACCACAAACAAGACATACCTTACGGCACTATCACCATACCAGATATAGTTAAAAGAGTTTCTTTAATAGACCAAAGCCCAATAGGCAAAACTCCCCGAAGTAACCCAGCAACATATACAAAAGTGTTTGATATGATACGTCAGCTTTTTGCAGAGACTCAGGAGGCCCGCTTTAGGGGCTATAGTCCAGGTCGTTTTAGTTTTAACGTAAAAGGTGGTCGGTGCGAATCATGCCAAGGGGACGGTCAAATTAAAATTGAGATGCAGTTTTTGGGCGATATTTACGTCACTTGTGAAACCTGCAACGGCACCAGATTTAATGAACCAACGCTAGAAGTGCAATATAAGGCCAAAAACATTGCCGAGATTCTTAACATGACTATGGAAGAGGCTAGTAATTTTTTTGCTAACCACCCCGGTATCAACAAAAAACTGCAAACAATATTAAAAGTAGGTTTGGGTTATATTAAACTCGGTCAATCAGCCCCAACACTTTCCGGAGGAGAGGCTCAAAGAGTAAAGCTCGCCACAGAACTAGCCAAAACCGGTAGTGGACACACAGTTTATATACTAGACGAGCCGACTACTGGTCTGCATTTTGAAGATTTAAACAAACTGGTGCAAACATTGGTAGATCTTGTTAACAACAATAACACTGTTATTGTCATTGAACACAATCTAGACGTAATCAAGAATTCAGACTATATAATTGATATTGGTCCAGAAGGAGGGGAGCAAGGCGGCCAACTAATAGGTAAGGGCAGCCCTCAAAGTTTTGTTAGTAAATACAGCACACCAACAGCACAAGAACTAAAGAAAGTAATGCCACAATGGGTAAGTTTATAAAAACACTATTTCTGTTTATTCTTAGCTTTTTTGCAATTTCTGCTTACAATAAAACACTAGCCATTACTAAGTTTGAAACCAAATACCAAGTTTACTATAAAGTCGAAGAGGGTGGAAACACTAAGGTAACATTTGTCATAAACCAAAAAAATAATCTATCTGTTGTTTATGCCACTGAATATGGAATCAGCTTAAATGAAACAAGAATAAACAATCTAAAAATCTCAGATGAAGGTGTTCTCATACAAAACCCTACAATTGTCAAAAGTCAAAACCAAACCATTATCTCTTTTCCTTTTGCTAACAAAGTTGTTGGCAAAAACAAATCAAGAAGCTTTACTATTGAGTACGAAACCCCAGATATTGTTAGCAAACAAGGAAATACCTGGCAAATAAACATTCCCAGATTCGAAAGTAATGAGAGTGTTTCTGAACAAACCGCAATTTTAAGCCTTCCAGAAAAGTTTCCTCAGCCTACTTACATAGACCCCAAGCCGGATATTGTAAATAACAATACATTCTATTTCAGCAGCAAGAGTATGGCAAACAAACCTATAAGTGCTATATTCGGCAATGAACAATTTTATAAAGCCAAAATTAACTACCAAATTCAAAACGATCAAAACGTCAAAGTTGACAAAAGTATTACTTTGATTCCAGATACTTCCTACCAAACAGTTTCTTACAGCTCCATAGAACCAGCGCCAGAAAAAATTACCGAAGACCAAGATGGCAATCTTTTAGGGCACTATACTCTAAAACCAGGACAAGAGCTAAACATTGCAGCAACCATTAATATTAAAACTAGCTTTCAACCAAAATCAGGATACCAACAGACGACAAATCAAAAATACTTAGAAAGCAACCAAATTTGGAACTATGACCACAACGCTTTTACCTCACCAGAAATAAAAAACTTAAACAGTCCAAAGGCTATTTACGACTTTGTAACAAACAAGCTGAAATACGACTATCAAAAGATAAATGAATCTGGCACTATAAGGCAACCCGCCAGCGAAATTTTAAACAATTACTTAAGTGCTATCTGCACCGATTTTACTGACCTGTTTGTGGCACTGGCCAGAAAAGCAAATATTGAAGCCAGAGAGCTAGAGGGAATTGCCATCTCTGATAATCAGGATTTGAAACCAATATCAAATAAAGTCGACTTGCTTCATGCTTGGCCTGAGTACTATGACAGAGAAAAAGGTCTCTGGATACAAATAGACCCTACTTGGGCCAACACCACCAAAGGTATGGATTACTTTTTTAAGCTAGATTTTAATCATATCGTATTTGCCATACATGGCAGTACACCTCTAGAACCAGTACCAGCTGGAGGATTTAAAACCAAAAACAACAAGGAAAAACAAATTCAAATAATACCAAGTGAGGAAATTGTCTTTCCAGAAGCTGTACTTACCCCCACCATAACAAGTAGTGGCATAAGTACTGCGAAACTAAATTTAAAAAACAACACTGGAGTTTATTTTTACGGTAATCTACAAGTAAAAGAGGATAACTACCTGAAAGCCTACTCCAGCTCTATAAAAGTTCCTCCATATTCTGAAATAGCTATCGACCTTAATACAAAACTCCTTAGTTTCTTCGACAGCAGCACAACAGAGTCTATAATTATTCTAAATGGCAAGCAGCAATCAATTTCAAGTACAAAAGAGCCTGTCAGCTCGCCTTTCCTTTTTGCCACACTCGGCCTTATTTTGGGATCAGCTACCCTTGCTGCCAGGAGTTTACTTCTTCGAAGACAAAGAAGGTAATCCACTATATATAGGTAAATCAATAAATTTAAGATCGCGCCTCAAGCAACACTTTGAAGGGTTTCAGAGCAACTCTTCAAAATCAGCTTTATTTATACCCCAAACAAAAACCGTCTACTACAAAACCTTTAGCAATGATATTCAGGCTATTATTGCTGAAAGCAACTACATAAAAACTTTTAAACCAAAATACAATTCCATTCAAAAAGACGACAAAAGCAACCTCTACATTGTTTTTACAAACCCACCCCAAACCAAAATTGTCTTTAGTAGGGCTACTGACATTGTCACTTTTAATCTCGATAACTATAGCAAACAAGTCTATGGACCTTATACCTCCACTAAGGTCGCAGTTATATTACAAAAACAAATTCGTAAAACGTTTGGCCTTTGTCTTAGTCCATTTAACAGTCAAAACAAAGCCTGCTTTAATTATCATATAAAACAGTGTCCTGGTGCCTGTTGCAAAAAAATTAGTGTGAGTAACTATCAAAAAAGGCTTGGTTTAGCCAAAAAATTTTTATCAGGTGAATTTGTTGCTCTTCGTAAGTACTATTTGGCTCAAATAAAAAGAAATTCTTTACATCAAAAATTCGAAGTTGCAGCCAAGTTAAAATACGAGTACCAGAAACTTCAAGAGATACTGAGCTCAGGCAATGTTAACCTACTTCTTAAACTTTCTGACTCTATTCCCAGCAACCAGCACAGAATAAATACAACTCTAAACCACCCCAAGTTACAAAGAACCCCAAAAAGGATCGAATGTTATGACCTAGCCCATTTACAAGGCCGAAATTACGTTGGTGCCATGTCCGTAATGGAAAATGGATTCTTAAAAAAAACAGATTATCGGCACTTCCACATAAATAACTCTAGTTCTGATCCTCACGCCATGAAAGAAATAGTTACCAGAAGATTCAACCACCAAGAGTGGGAGATGCCAGATCTGATAGTTTTAGACGGTGGCAAACCTCAACTAAACATAGTCTTACCAGTTATACCGCCAAATATTGCCACTGTCGCCTTAGCCAAAAAAAGAGAAACTCTAATTTATTATGATCAAAACAATCAAATCGTAGAACTAAATCTAAACCTAGACGACCCAGTTTTAAACCAGTTAATACTACTAAGAAACGAGGCACACCGTTTTGGAAATACTTTTCACCAAAAACAAAGAGAGAAAACGATGTTAATATAAAAATAGCCATGAAAACTTTCCTCAGGCACATATTTGTAAACTTTATTACTATATATTTTTTAGGTTTAAACTACCCCGGTTTCTCTATCAACCTTAACGCAAAAACTTTAATAACAGCTTCCATAATCTGGTTCTTATTAAACAAAATTGTTAAACCAATAATTAAAATTCTGCTTTTACCAATAAATCTAATAACTCTAAACTTGTTTTCCTGGCTAGTTGGCTTAATAACTTTGTTCCTTCTGCAGACGTTTGCTGATGGCATCAGTATACACAGCTTTCAATTCAACGGTGTCAACTTTTCTGGTTTTGTCATTCCTCCTTTCTTTATTAACACTTTTTTTTCTTATCTGCTAACCTCTATTTTACTCAATTCTATACACAAAAGTATTTTTTGGTTGTTCAGAAAAGACAGCGAATAAATATCGATTATAATTGGACTTATGAATATCGGCTTAATCTTACAAATTGTTGTTGCTCTAATACTAATAGTTTTTATAACTCTTCAATCAAGGGACTCATCCTTGGGATCTGGTTTCAGCTCTACCCAAAAAGGATTTCACACCAAAAGAGGTCCCGAAAAAGTACTTTATATAGCAACAATAATTACTTCAATTCTATTTCTTCTTCTTTCTTTTTTAAACATTACTATTTGGAAGTAAAGTGAGCAAGCTCAGAGAAAAAATCTGGCTTCTTAGTGGTTTTACTAGGAAGTACGGCGGTGTCATCATCTTTAGCTTCCTTGTTACCTTAGTCTCTATTTATTTAATCAGCAAAATTACCTCAAGGCTGCCAAAAAGTAAAAACACTATTAGAGTCGGTATTGTCGGACAATTCAATTCAAACCAACTTCCTCCTAGAATCTTAAATGTTCTAAACGCAGGCCTTATAAGTTTCAATGAAAAGCTTGAACCAGTACCAAATATTGCCGAAAAGTGGACAATATCTGAAGATGGAAGAAATTATACTTTCAAACTTT
>CAZQDQ010000040.1:0-8180 GCA_964592455.1 uncultured Pseudomonadales bacterium | reverse complement strand
GAGGCCAAAGAGGGGGTCAAAATTCAGCAAGAAAGCCGTACTATGGCCACCATTTCCCTACAAAATTACTTTAGGCTATACCAAAAATTGGCAGGTATGACAGGTACTGCTGCAACAGAAAGTGAAGAGTTCAAAAAAATATATAACTTAACTGTCCTTGTTATTCCTACTAACCGCAGCTTACAAAGACACGATTTTCCAGATGTAGTCTACAAAACTCAAAACGCTAAATACGCTGCTATCATGAACGAAGTAGTTAGTATTCATCAAAAAGGACAGCCTATTCTTATAGGAACAAAGTCAATAGAACAAAATGATATTGTCAGTCAGTACTTAAAAAAGAAAAAAATTCCCCATCAGGTTTTAAACGCTAAAAATCACGAAAACGAAGCAATCATTATTTCTGAAGCCGGTAGACTCGGTTCTGTCACAGTTGCTACCAATATAGCGGGTCGAGGAGTTGACATTGTTTTAGGAGGAGATCCAACTGGTAGAGATCTAAATGACTGGCAAAAAGAAGCAAACAAAGTGAGAGAAATTGGTGGACTACACATTATTGGCGCTGTTCGTCACGAGTCCCGCCGCATTGACAATCAACTTAGAGGTCGTGCCGGCCGCCAGGGCGACCCTGGCTCGACCAGGTTCTACATATCACTGGAAGACGACATTATGCGCATTTTTGGCGGCGACCAGGTCAGTCGTCTAATGGACTTTTTAAAAGTTCCAGAGGATCAGCCACTCGAAGCTAGCATGGTTAGCAAGGCCATCGAAACTGCTCAGCAAAAAGTTGAGTCATTCTATTTCGATCAGCGAAAACACCTAGTCGAGTACGACGATGTTATGAACAAACAGCGTCAGATTTTTTATACTCGCCGTCAAAACCTCCTCACAGGTGACCCTTCAATTACTACTGCATTAGTAGACAAAGCTCTAAGCAAAGAAGTCGATTACTTGTCAAACATTTATTCAGCTGGCGGTATTAGCGAATTCGATGCCGAAAAAATAGTTAAAGAATTTCAAAATATTCTCCCCTTAGACACTTATTCAGCTAGAGCTTTGGAAAAGAACTTACAAAACAAAGACCAAAATGAGGTTAAGCAAGTTCTGACAAAAATTATTACAGAGGCTCGTAAATCACAAAAAAACAAATTCCAAGAATATCAATCGCAAATCGAAAAGTTTGTTTGTCTAGATACCTATGACGAAGCGTGGATGAGTCACCTAGACGCCATAGATAACTTAAGAGACGGTATCGGACTCCGCGGTTATGCTCAAAAGGACCCTCTTGTAGAGTACAAGCAGGAGTCCTTCGCTCTTTTTGAAAGTTTACTTGACAGAATTGACTCCACCATTGCCAAACGCATCTTCCGTGTCCAGATAAACACCGCCCCCCGCCCCCAACCAACGTCATTAACCACCTCCAGTCATTCCCGCGAAGGCGGGAATCCATCAAATCACTCCGACAAAAAATCCCCCAAGCTCGGCCGCAACGACCCCTGCTGGTGTGGATCCGGAAAAAAATGGAAAGCTTGCCATTACCCAAAAACAAACTAAAATATGTATGTCTAAAGAAAACGAAGCAATAGTAGCATCGAGTCCAACAGCAGAAACAGAGAACGCAAAAACATGGGTATACGACAAGTTTCAGGATGAAGATTTTTGTAATCTGGTCAAAAAGGATGGTCTAAAAGATGAAGACATTAAAAAAATCCTAGAGCTACGTGACATCAAAGACAGAAATATATTCGAGATGTATCGCAATAGTTTTTCAGAAACTGGTAATTTTTTCGAAAATGTTCAGACGACAATTAATGATCTTACTCAAAAACTCGTACGCGCAACAGAGACTAAAGATAGCAACAGAGTGTCCCAGCTCACAGAAGAGATTCTTTACCTCAGGACAATGCAGGGTTTTGAAAAATATGGTTTACATATTTGCCTTAGGGTAAACGCAATTTTCAAGAGAAGAAAGGCAAAAATTACAGAGCTGGTTATTCCAAGTCTAGAAGCACAACTGTCTGATTACTACAAAGATGGTGGTTCCGATGAGATGGGGTTTGATGTACTAATGAGAACTGCTCGCAATAACCTAGAAACAGTAGATCTGTGTCTGCCTTTTTTAGAAAGCACCAAAGAGTACAACAAAATATTTGAAATAATTCGTGACAATCCACAACTTGCAAAAGTTCTAGTTGGACTATCCTGTGAGCAAAGACTCAGCTTGAGCAATTACGATCTTCAAAAACTAGTTAAATACTATCACCCATATCGTAGACTTGACTTCAATAATCCAAACTTTCACTTGCCAGATTCAAACAATTATTGTTCAGATGAAAATACCAAATTGCAATACAGAATCCCCTGGGAGTTAAGTATAGAGTCGTTGTCACAGCAATTACAAAAGTCCAGAGATTTGGTGACTAGGCTGGAGTCAGCATTAGAGGGGCGCAATGGTGATAGGTGCTGGGAAGTAGAAATACTGGATGGTGAAGGAAAAATCTTCATAGATAAAACTCACGATTACATTCTCGTTAGAGTTCAGGGAACTGATGCTTTTCAATTCGAACCTTATTATTTACGATTCTACAAATCAGGCATGGTCGAGTCTAGTCCTGGCTTGGGAGGGGGTCAGTTCTTCGATAGAGGTGTCATGGTAAGGGAAAACTTCGCCTGGAAAAGAGAAGATACCATAGAAGATGGCTCTGGTAAGCTATTGGGCTACAAATATACAATCATAGCTGTCTTCAGCGAGCAAATTCTTATAGATGCCATAATCAGAAAAATAAATGGAGATACAGACGTTGACATCGCAAAAGAGTCTGGGTTCGAAGACTATGTTTTGGCAAAACCACTATAATTAACCAGTGAAACTCTGGATTATTTTACTCATCATTGCAAGTATTATTTTTTGGTTTATTCTTGGCAAAATTTGGGAAACCCCACAAGGTGAAAATAATTATTCAAACAAAGAAGAATACTTTGTTTTTCCTACTCCCAAAATCACCACTACCGACCCCTTCGAACAGTCAGGCAGACCGACTCTAGTCGTTACCCCACAAGCAGAGTCAGGTTCCAGCTCTAGTGTCATCCGTTTTTAGTTGCTGTAATATTAAGCTATGCGCTCCTATCGACTTCTTATCGCCGTTTTTAGTCTGGTCTTTCTACTATCCGGTATCAGTCTCCTGGTTTTAATTATCGACGATAAAAGAGATCTCTCCAGTCGAGCTAGTACTACCGTCTTAAATGGCAAAAAACCATTAGAAGAGTACAAAGTCTCAGAAGCAGAAAAAAGTTCCCTAAGTCCAGACTGGTTAGATATGGAAGATGATATTTACCTTAGTAAAATTAACGGGGATACGCTTAGGATTCTTCCGCAAGGGACAAATACCGCGTCTCTTTCTGCCATACTTGGTCCTAGTTTCAAAAGCCCCAAAAAACTAGAGCAAATAAAACTTGGTAACATCACAGTTGACAAGTTTAGTTATCAACTTCTAGGCGACCTAAAGAAGGTCAATCTTTGGCAAGATGGCAATATTCTTTTTTTGGAGGTTGGCAATCTCAAAAACTCCTCAGACTTAGTTAAACCTTTAATCGACAAAATAATTTTGCTTCGCAATCAAAAAGTACTAGGAGTAAGCACTCCAGATAATTGGGCCAAACTTGCAACCCTGGTTCGCCCTTCTGTGGTCACGGTTCTCAATCATTACTGCACGCAGTTAAAATTCTTTTCACTACCAAGTTTTGCTCTTTCTGAAAAAGCTTACTCTTTCTGTCTAACTTCAATGGGTACTGGTTTTTTTGTCAGTGACAACGGCTATGTTGCTACCAACGGCCACATTGTTCGCAATTTACCAAAAGCTTCTATCTACTATGCCCTCAGCGGAGGAAAGTTAGATGAATTACTCTCAGACTTTTTGCAAATTTACCTCAGCAAAAAAACGGGTAAAGTAGTTACCAAACAGGAAGCTACAAATGCTGTTTCTCAAGCCAAGTTAAACAAAGAAAGTCTTTATCAACTTGGAGGAATTGTTGTTGACCTAAATCAAAAAAATATTCTAAAGTTTAACAACGACTCAAACAAGTACTATATCCAACTAGGAAGTCAGGCGGCCGAAATAACTGACACAGGTATCAAAACCGCTGACAGCGTAATCGAGGCCAATCTAATCGCCAGCGACTATGAAGAAGTCAAAGAGGAAGAGGGTTTTACCAGCTCAGATGTAGCCATCTTAAAAACTGGTACAGGTATCTTCCCTGCTCTGCCACTTGGTAGCATAGAAGAAGCCGTAGTTGGCTCCGAACTTCAGGTTATTGGCTTTCCACAAGCCGCTTCTGGGAATTTATCTCTTTTGGACAGCACTTCAATAGAACCAACCTTTACTAAGGGCTTAGTCAGTGCAATAAAGTTAGCTAGGGGAAACCAAAAAAAACTTATTCAAACCGACGCCATTATCAATCATGGCAATAGTGGTGGACCTGCCGTTCTTTCCTCGGGTAATGTTGTCGGTATTGCCACTTACGGGGTTGTGGCCCAAGACGGCTCAGGATCCTACAACTTTTTAAGAGATATTCAAGATCTAAAAGATTTGGCAGACAAAAACACCATTTCTTTCAATTCTGGAAAGATCTACTCAGACTGGCAAGATGGGTTAAATAATTATTATTTAGGATATTATAAGTATTCCCTAGCCAAGTTCCAATCGGTCAAAAAAGATTATCCACAGCATCCATTGGTAGACAGATATCTACAAGAAGCAACCGAAAAAATTAATGGACCAGAGGATATGACTCCATTTCTAACTGTCGCCACTAGGCAAATGCTAATAAAAATCTCAACTAGTATTCTTGTTCTTTCCTTTGTCCTCATTATTCTATTTGTAATCCTGGCCAAAAAACAGACGAATAATTTAGCCAATGTTTCTCAAACACCACCCCCAAGTTTGTGATATAAACAACTTATGGATAATAACAACACAACAAACAATATTGCTCTAGACCCAAATCAAATGGCCCCTCAAGACAGCTCTCCCTTGGTTCAAACAGGGTCTACTCAGCCAGCAGTAGTAGACATTACCCCCAGAGATACCTCCACTTTGCCAACAACCGACCCCAGCACCAATCCACCAACAGTCCCAGTCACAACAATACCTACACCAAGTCCAATAGTCGATATTACTCCCACTACAGCCGAAGTTACACCACCAGTATCTCCTCCGTCACTAGAAGCTTCTAGCACTCCAACCGCCCCTCTATCCCCAGCCACCCCAGTTACCCCTGTTTCTTCTGGAAACAGTTTAGCAGACATCATTTCGGCCTCAAATCCAGTAACCCAACCAGTATCCACTCCAGAAACACCAAATACGCAAACGACTCCAGCCGCTCCAGTCACAGACCTAAATACGACCGCTCCAACTTCCACCCCAGAACCAAACCCACTCGCCGAAGACCCTAACGCTGTCAACACCATTGGCTAATGCAAATAATTTGGACAAACCACTTAAAGGAAAGAATCCAGCAAAGAGGTTTAAGCCCTTCCTTAGTCGACAAAACAGTTAGATTTCCCGACCAGGTAATCAAAAGTAATACAACCGACTCCAACAAACATATAAAAATTATTGATGGCTACAAAATAGTCGCTGCTGTCAAGCGGCAGGGTAGCGATTGGGTTATCACTTCAGCTTGGTGGAACTACGCAAACCAAAACGACCAAAAACTAACAACATCGAAACCATTTTTTTTGGAGACGCTAATCCAAAAATTTCTCCTATGGCTCGAAAAAAAACTCAAAATCCGACCTTAACTCTTATATCCCTATATTCGTCACAATTCAATCTCTCAAAAATACCCTCTCTCTCTGCCGATGAGCACTTACTAATATAAGCAGCTCCTACAAAACTTATCGAAATTACAAATAACGATAATAAAGTTGCCCCAAAAACTCTGTACTTATATAGTCTGTCGTCAATAATAACCTCCCGCCAGCTAATAAAGGTGTGGTAAAACCACTCAGAAAAAGTAATCATAAAAATAATAGCAACCAAAACCCCTACAGCTACTGGCATCTGCATAGCACCATGTTATCATAAATACACTTATGTCAAAAAAGTTCCTAGTTATTTTTTCTGCGGCCTTCTTGTTTTCTGCGTGCCAAACCCAGCTGACTCCTCAAACACCAGTAACCACCCAAAAAAATATTTCCACTAGTAACAGTTATCAAATAGAATATACAAACAAACCTACCATGCAAGACGAAACCAAAACTCCAACTGCTACTCCATCAGTAGAAGTCAAAAAAACCCAAAGCAATACCGCCATTCTCAAAACTAGTCTTGGTGATATTACCGTTAAATTTTTTCCAGAGAGTGCCCCAGAAACAGTCAAAAACTTCATAGGACTATCAGACGGTACTAAACAATGGACAGATCCAGCAACAGGCAAAACCGTCACTGGCAAATCCCTTTACGCTGGCACTATCTTCCATCGTGTTATCGCTGACTTTATGATTCAAGGGGGAGACCCCCTTGGTAAAGGTATTGGTGGTCCAGGTTACAAGTTCAAAGATGAAATCGATCCAAATTTAAAGTTCGACCGACCATATCTTTTAGCTATGGCCAACTCTGGCCCAGCCACAAACGGTTCTCAATTCTTCATCACTGTCGTAGAAACTCCTTGGTTAAACGGTAAACATACGATTTTTGGCGAAGTTATAAACGGGGAAGAGGTGGTTGATAAAATTGCTACAACTAAAACCGGGCCAGGAGACAAACCACTCATAGACGTTGTTCTCAAATCAGTAGAAATAAAAGAAAAATGAGATATGTTGGAGGGCATGTTTCTATTGCTGGTAGTTTAGTAAACTCCATCGAAAATACTCTCCAAATAGGAGGCAACTGCTTGCAAATTTTTGCAGGTTCACCCAGACTTTGGCTTCGCAAATTATTTGCCACTTCCGAGGTGCTCAAATTTCAGCAAGAAATAGATAAAAACCACATCGGTCCTGTTTTCATACACGCTTTGTATCTAGTCAATTTAGCTAGTGACAAAGAAGATCTTGTCCAAAAATCAATCAATTCTTTAATTATGGATATTCAAAATGGAGATCAAATCAATTCTTCTGGCGTTGTAATCCACATTGGCTCACATCAGGGTAGAGGTTTTGACACAGTCAAAAAACAGTTAGTGGATAACATAAAATCAATTATCTCTAAAACCAAAAACACTATGCTCCTCTTAGAAAACGACGCCGGTCAAAATGGCAAAATTGGCTCCATAGAAGAATTAGGAATCCTGCTATCAGAGGTAAATAGCCACAGATTAGGTGTTTGTTTGGACACTGCTCATCTTTTTGCTAGCGGTTTTGACTTAAGAGATAGTGAGCAAACAAGAAATTTAATTCAGAGTCTCTCAGATCAAAAAATTCTAGATAATGTTTGTTTGATTCATTTAAATGACTCGGCTACAGATCTGGCGTCAGGTAGAGATAATCACGCTGATCTAGGAAAAGGAAAAATTGGTTTAGAAGGACTAAAAAACTTTGTTAATCAAAAAGAGTTTGTTCATTTGCCACTAATTCTCGAAACTCCCGGCCCAGAAAAACAAGGCCCAGACGCCAACAATATTGCTATTGCCAAATCATTCTAAAATACCTCTTTCATTAACATTACCCCTTCAGATTTAATTCTGTAGTTACCAACAAAGGCAACTGGATTATAAACAGCCGTCAAAAAAATCCTTGTCTTTATATTTCTCTCATCAAAGCAGTACTTCGCTAGAGTGTTAGCATTTCCCAGTCTGTATGCTGACCAAATACCACCGTAATCCTCATTACCGTGTTGCAGCAAATTTTCTTCATATACCCATTCTCCAATAGGAAAAAAAAGTGGGTTGGGATTCTTCCTTAGTCCAAGTGATTTTAAGTTATCTGTTACCACCTTATAAGCAAGCGGCATCCAGCCAAAATCAAACTTAGCATAACCAACAGGTTTAAACTCACAATATTCGTTGGCATAAAGAATTCTGTCTCTGGGGTTGTCAGGCAAAAATACTTCACAACTAACTCCATTGTCCATTAACAGTTCTTCAATCTTTAATTCACTAAAGGTATTTTTTTCTTTTTCTTTCACCCCCAGATTCTACACCAAAAAATCTATTTTCTAACAAATAAAACAGCATTAGGAATA
>CAZQDQ010000039.1:0-8915 GCA_964592455.1 uncultured Pseudomonadales bacterium | reverse complement strand
TAATAAGCATTTGATTGACTTGGTTCATTGGGAAATTGGAGAATTGGCTGAAAAAAGAGATCAATATCGCTCTTTCCACAAAACAGATAAGGATATGATGGAGAGTGCTGATAAAATAGTAGATCACGTAAAAAAGTTGATTCCACAAACGAAAGACCGTTGGGAGGACAGGGAGACTCTAGCTACAGAGCTGCTTATATCTATGTTGTTTGAGTGGGTTAAAAACAAGAGAATGATCGAAGAGATAGACAAAGTAATGAATATTCAAGATCCTAAAGCTTTGAAAGAAAAGTTAATGGACAATCATATTGTTGATGGGCAAATGGAAACAAAAGACGGGAAACTACACAAACTTTCAGAAATACAGAAGAACTTCGTTTTTAAGGGTTGGCCTATTGAGCTGGGCGGAGAGAGGTTTCAAAGAGAAATTGAAGATTGGTTTTATGACAAACTTTGTGAAGATCTAGAAACGGCAAAAGGTAATGCCTCTTTGCAAGTTATTGAGCAAATGCTTGATAGAGTAGCCTTTCCCCATCGACTGAATGATCTGGTACTAAATGACAATAGTGGTTTTAGGGAAATCGTTCAAAGAGTTACTGGCATTGTGGTGAACAACTTAGATAAAGACTTAGAATTAGCAAGACGAGGATTGAAGATTTGGAAGTTAATCTTGAACGAATACCAAGAGTATGTTACAGAAAGTTGTTTTGTGGACGAAAGTAAACTTGATTACAAAAAACTTTCAACTCTTTTAGAAGAAATAACAGATAATCCTGAAGAAATGTTACGATCGCTCAAGTTGTTTTGGGGTCTACAAGACTGAATATCAAAAAACCCCTATAAATAGGGATTTTTTGATTGTGTGATTATCCCGACTAAAGTCGAGGATGATGAGTACATCACATTCCCATGCCGTCCATGCCGGCGCCATGATTGTGCCCATCGGCTTTCTTTTCTTCTGGGACGTCGGTAATTAGACACTCGGTGGTAAGAATCATACTTGCAACGCTAGCAGCGTTTTGGAGGGCCGAACGAGTAACTTTTACTGGGTCGATAATGCCAGCTTTGTAAAGCGGCTCAAATTCTAAAGTTAGAGCATTGAAGCCAAAATCAATCTCTTTGGACTTCTCAACCTCTTTTACTACCCAGCCAGCATCGACACCAGAATTAATAGCCAAAGCACGTAATGGCTGACTCAAAGAATCGCGGACAAGATTAATTCCAACTGTTTCGTCGTCATTGTCACCTTTTAGCTTGTCAAGCGATTTACTTGCTTTAAGGAGGGCAACTCCTCCACCAGGAACAATTCCTTCTTCGATAGCTGCTTTGGTGGCTCCAACAGCATCTTTAACTCTTTCTTTAAGTTCATTTAGTTCTACTTCAGTGGCGGCACCGACTTTAATAACTGCTACTCCACCAGCAAGTTTTGCGATTCTTTCAGATAATTTTTCTTTATCAAAATCAGAAGTAGATTTTTCGTACTCTTTTTTTATTTGGTCTAGTCTGGCACTAATTTGAGCTTTGTCACCTTTACCGCCAATTATTTGAGTATTATCTTTGTCAGACCAAACTCTGTCTGCCCTACCAAGATCTTCAACAGTAACAGAATCTAGTTTGCGACCAGCGTCTTCGGTTATCAGTGACCCCCCAGTAAGAATGGCTATGTCTTGAAGAAGCGCCTTGCGCCTATCACCAAATGCAGGTGCCTTGACTGCGAGGATATTAAAGGCTCCGCGCATTTTGTTGATTGCTAAAGTTGCCAGAGCTTCACCATCGATGTCATCAGCAATAATAACTATGTTTTTACTAACCTTCATAGTGTTTTCGAGGAACGGTAGTAGATCACTAATGGCAGAGATCTTTTTGTCAGTAATGAGAATATAGGGGTTTTCAATAACAGCTTCCATATTACTTGGGTCAGTAACGAAGTAGGCAGAGGCATAACCTTTGTCAAACTGCATACCATCTTTGTGCTCTATCTCAAAGTCCATTCCCTTACTTTCTTCGACAGTGACCACTCCATCGCGTCCGGCAATTTTTAGAGCCTCGGCTATTTTTTCTCCGATTTCTGGCTTTTGAGCAGAAATGGTTGCAACAGACACCCAGTCCTTCTCAGAAAGTTCCTTTTTAATGTTTCCTAGCTCGCTAACAACGGCACTAACAGCTTTATCAATACCACGTTTCATTTGCATAGGATTTGCCCCTGCAGCAACGTTTTTCATACCAGCAATAACCATTTGTTGGGCAAGTAAAGTGGCTGTGGTGGTTCCATCTCCGGCGGCGTCATTGGTTTTACTACTAGCTTCTTTTACCAGTTGTGCTCCCATATTTTCAAAAGGGTCTGCAAGTTCTACTTCTTTGGCAACCGAGACACCATCGTGAAGGACTGTCGGAGCTCCCCACTTTTTGTCGATGGCGACATTTCTACCTTTGGGTCCCAAGGTGGTAACCACAGCTTTTGCTAATTTATTAACACCAGAAAGGAGCTTACCTCTGGCTTCTTCTCCGTAAATTATTTGTTTTGGCATATGATTTGTTTAATTTTTATAGATTGCCGCGTCACTTAAGTTCCTTACAATGACGAGGATAATTATTATTTAATAACTGCGAGGATGTCGTCGAAGCGAAGGAATTGATATTCTACATCTTTGATTTGAATCTCGTTACCGCCCCACTTTTTATAAAGAACAGTTTGGCCTTTTTTAACAGGCGAATCAACTTCCACACCTCTATCATTAATTAGTTTTCCACCCACAGCCAAAACAGTTCCATGCTGAGGTTTTTCAGTGTGAGTGTCTGGTAAGTAAAGACCAGAGGCGGTTTTCTTTTCTTGTTTGGCTGGTTCTACTAATATGTACCCAGGGGTTGGGTTTAAGTCATTTGGTGAAAAGTTATTAAACATTTTTTTTGATTAGTTTATTAATTACTTTAGTTGGGTTTGAAAAAATAGCACTCAATTACCCTGAGTGCTATTTTTAAACTAAATCTGGACAGTTGTCAAGTGCTTTTTACTGGCTGAAACTGGCAGAGGGCGATGAATTTAAGATCTTTAGTCCATTAAAGAGTTTTAGTATTGTGTTTTTGTGGTAGGTAGTAATTTCTTCACCAGTATTGAGGCCAAAACTTATAAATCCGATACTGGTTAAGTTTGTGTACTGATTATTATTGTTTTGCTCACAGACTAAGTAGCTTGCACTTTGAGTGGAGGTAAGATTCTTAACTAACAGCCAAGATAACCCTTCTACCTTTAACTCGTCCATTTTTTGGTATTTTATGTATGGAATATTTTTGGGGGCGATTTCTTCTGGGAGCAAACAGAGATTTGGTTTAGGAAGACCTTGTTTTGAGTTGTAAATTATCTGGGCGAAAAGACTTTGGTTTTCTATGTCAATATTTAGATTTTTTGGTTCTGTGCTTTTTGAGGCGATTTTCCAGTCGTCGGACAAGAGAAGATCAAACGAGTAAGGACCAGAACCTATATTTCTATATTCTATTTTTTTTGAGTATTCTGGTTCTGCTACAGGAGTTGGCTCGAGTTGAGAACTTGGACTAGCAGAAGGAGTGATTGAAGATGGTATTTGAACATTGCTTGTTGGTTTGGGACTGGTTAGGAAGTTGGAGGCAAGTACGCCTAAAAGCACACCTAAAAGGATTAAGGCAACTGCGATTAAAAAGATTTTTACGAATCTGACTAGACCTGATTCTTGACGATTCTCTTGTAAAGAATCGTCTTGACTGGGGTATTCTGGAAGTTCTATTTTTGTTTGGCTGGTGGCAGTTGCTGTTCCCCAACCGGAGGGAGCTGTGAAGTTTGTATCAGAATTATTTTGAGGAGCTGCTGGTTGGAGTCTGGTGCTTTCCGCTTCTTCTGGTGTCTTGGCCTCTACCGGGATTAGGTCGTCTTTGGGTGCCAAAGTGATTCTGTTGTCTAAAGACGGAAGTGGTGGCAGAGCGCTGTTGTTGGTTGGATTCATGATTGTTAGTATTAGACTCAAGAAGACCCTGGTTTTTTAGTAAGTGAAGTAGTTGAGTATAGATTCGGAGCTTTCCACCAGTATTTGTCTCTTTTATCAGTTTATATGATTCTTCGAAGTTTAGCCACTTGTAGTCACTAAATTCGGTTGCGTCTATGGTAATTTTTTCCTCTTTAGTGTTAGTGACAACAAAATAGTAGTATTTGCCTTTCATAGTTACTTCTTCACCGGAGTCGGTTTTTAAATCACGTATACCCTGCTTACTAGGAGGAAATTCTATTTTGTCAACGCTGACTATTTTTAATTTATCGTGGGTTTTAACGAATTCTTCTGTAATTTCTTCAGATAATTCTTTGTCAAAACTTTCAAAAAGGGACTGACCATTGTCTATTCCCCCCTGAGGAAGTTGCCACAAATTAAATATTTTCTGATAAACCAAAAGTAGTTTTTTGTTGTTAATAAAGCAGCCAACAACGCTTGGACGCAAACCTTCTTTTCGGAGTACATCTAGCTCTTCTTTAGTTGGTTCTTTGATATTAATGGGTTGAAGTGCTTCGCTCGCAATGACGGAGGAATTTTGTGGTTTGTCTGAGTATTTTTCTGGGACTGGAAAAGGAACAAAATAAGTCTTCTCGACTTTTTCTGGAGCTTGGGTTGTGCTGGCATCTGGATTGCCTCGGTTTGGAGTACCAAAACTCGCAATGACGGGAGGCTTTCCTTGATATTGAGGGCCAAGTTGAGGAACGTATGGTGCTTGTCGGTGTTTTGGTTGTGGCCCTACTTCGCTCTGCGAGCTACGCGGGGCAGGACGGTAATCATTTTTACTGGCCGTGTTTTCTGGTGTTCTTAGGGCCTTGGGGACATAAGGCTCCTCTGTAAATCTTTTAGCTGCGGGAGTCATAATGGCAGTTACTTGAGACATGTCCATGGGTTCAATTTTGCGGTAGTATTTTTCGTAAGTTGCTTTAAGAACTTTTTCTTTTTGATGGGTTTTTGTGTCTGGTAATGGTAATCCGTAAGAAGAAAATGGCTGTGACATCTGAGAGTCGATTGACATCTTCATGGCAAGCTGGTATTTACCTAGTCCAACCAAATCATCTGCTGTATAGAGATTATTTAACTCCTTCATTATTCTGTCGGCGTCAGAGGCTCCCACTACATAACTCATAACAGTACCTACATTCCCAAAAATAGCGTTTTGGATTTCTTCTGGTAGCTGGGCTATATATTGATTGGCTAGAATTAAGCCAAGACGATATTTACGGGCCTCTGAGAGGATCTTAACGAAAGAGCTGGTTGCAAAATTTTGAAACTCATCAACATACAAAAAGAAGTCGCGACGATCCTTTTCATCCATATTAGCCCTGTTCATAGCGGCAATTTGAATCTGGGAGATAAACATAGCACCAAGGAGAGCGGCGTTGTCTTCTCCTATTTTTCCCTGTGGTAGATTTAGGATAACAATCTTACCGGAGTTCATCATGTCCTCAAAGTCGACAGTGCTCTTGGGGTGATTAATGATATCGCGTATTGTAGGAGAGGTGACAAACTGCCCTATTTTGTTGAGAATTGGAGCAATTGCCTCTGTTTGAAATTTTTCGGAGTATTTGTCGTATTCATCTCTCCAAAAGTTTACTAAGATGGGATCTGTTACGTGAACCAAACATTCTCTTTCGCGAAAATCTTTGTTTGTTAGAATTCTGGGAACATCAGAGAGAGTAGTTTCTGGCTTGTAAACTAAGGTTAAAAGGGTATTTCTTAAAATATATTCTAGACGTGGCCCCCAAGAGTTTCCGTAAAGTTTACTAAAAATAGAAACAATGCTGGAGGCAACCATCTCACCCTGAGCAGGATTCTTAACATATAACGGGTTCATCCAAAAAGATATCCCTGGGACAGATGGATCCAAGTAAGCAACATCATCTATGCGTTCTTCTGGGATGTAATCTAGCAGTATTTCTGCAGCGTCGCCATGCGGATCAACAAAAGCAACTCCTTCTCCATGTTGAATATCGTTTATAGCCATACGGCCAATAAGAGTTGATTTACCAGTGCCAGATTTTCCCAAGATATAAGTGTGTCTTAAGCGATCTATTCCCTTTTTCATTCCGAAGACTGCCAAATGGTTCTTATACTCTGTTTTAGCAAAAAAGTTGTAAAGATTTTTTTCTTCTTCTGAAATACCCTCATCTACGGGTAAATTAGTTGGAGCTTCACCCTTAAGCGACTTCCCCCAGGCGATTCCCTTAATGGCGGAAAGGTTTGTGTTTGGCAGATGAAAAAGAGAGGTTATTTCTCCGTAATTTAAAAACTGAAATTGATCAGAATATTTGGCTGATCTGTCAACCATCATTTGTTTTAGCTTTTGGCTTGAAGTTGGGTTTTTTGGAATTTTTAGCGATAAGCTGTTACCCTCAGACAGACCATAAGTTCCAAACGCAGCAGACAATTGTGATAACAGTTGACTTGATAACTTGAGATCTGGAGTAATAGCAGCCAGTCGAATATCACAAGAAAAAGCTTGGTAACTCAATTTTTTTTCAATTATTGATTTTTGTGGGTGAGGTAGTGGAGGTTTTAGCGGATCACTACTAGGAATTCCTTTTTCCATAATTGACCGGACATTTTTTTGCCAGTTTTTTGGGGCTGCAAAGAGACAGAGTTGAACTATGGCTGCTTGCCCTGCCGGAATTCTGGATAAGCCGCCGAGAATTGACGCCATTTGATCAACTTTATCGTCAAGAGTACTATTCAGAGACAAGTAAGAAGGACCTGTTAAGACGAGTTGTCCTGTTACTGGCTCACCGTGGTTTAGCCAGTCTGGAAGATAATCTTTCATGGGTGTAATCAGGGCGGTTGGATATTGAGCAGCTATTTGAGATTTGATTAAATGCTCCAGCCGTTCTGGACAAGAAATAACAAAAAAAGTAGTCTGGTTTAGATTTACTATTTCTAAGCAAACAGTTTCAAATGTTCCCAAAAGTCTTTCCCAGAAACTGTCTTTTAAGGAACTTTTTAGAGAAGATAAAAACTCTATAAAAGCAGTCTGGCCAATCAAAGAATCCTTAGCTGGTCGAATCTGCAACACAGAGTAGTTAGAGAAGGGCATATTTAAAGTATAACAACGATAACTTTAGGCGGAAAGTGAAGAAACGTTTGAAAGTAAAACATTCTCGATTATTAGAGCCTTGTCGCGAAAAAGTAGGTTTAGTTCTTGTTTAATATCTGACTCTATTTTTGATCTGTTTTCTCCTATACTGTCGAGAGTATATTTGCTAAAAGCTGAGGCTATACGACTTCTTGAGTAGGGTCTAATAACTTTTGAAACAAAGTTGTCGCCAATATTTTCCCAAAGTTCTGGGGCGTTTGCTTTGTCTAACCGGAAAAGAATAGAGCCTTCGATACTTATATTCTTACCATCTTTGGTTACTGCAGTAATAGGTTCATCTCCAAGAGCCTCTTTAATGTTAATGTCAAAGCCGTGGCGAACAGTATATTCTAAGACTCTGGCGTTAAAAAGCTTGGCTATTTGCCAAAAAGGAATCTTTAAGTGAAGTCCTGGGCCCCAAACTCGTTTAAGAACACCTAACCCCCTATCGTATACACAAGCAACGTGTCCAGGTGGTACAGATATGAAAAATCCGCCGACAACTTCATCGACGAGGAAAGAAACCACTAACTTATCAAAATCTGCCATATGTTGATTATACCTCCTTTTGGGTGGCTTCTGTGGTGGCTGGGACAGATGAGACTTCTGCCTGTTGGGCTTGTTTGGAGGTGAAATAGAGGTAAGATAGATGTTTTATTAGTCTTAAGACGATCGTAAAACCTAGAGAAGCAATAATAAAAACTTTTTTCCCGGCAGGTAGAAACATAAAAACCAAAAAACAAACTACAGGAAAGATGATAACAAGAGACAAAAACTCCCGACGGCTAGGTTTGATCGGCGAGACATTAAGATGGATGTATTCACTTACTGCTATCATGAGAGACTGAATCAGGTTTAAAGTTCCGTTTGTGTGAGAGAGATCATATTTACCAAGAAACATAAGGTTTATTGGTTCCTCAACTGCTGGCATAAAAGAGTAAAGCAAGTGCATATCTTCTCCCTCTAGTCCTGTACTAAAAATGCGGTATAGGACAATAATAATGGTTAGCTGAATCAAAACGGTAAACATCTCCGAGAGGATAGCACCAGGGCTTTGTCTCATTACAACCCTTATTTGGTCTTTTAAAGCAATAGGATTATCTGCGTACTCTTTTTTCAACTCACTTACTCTTCGAGAAATTCTAAATTTTTCTTCATCCGATCTCTCCGCTATTAAATCAAAGGGTAGAAGTATCAGTCTTACAGCAACAGCAAAAAAAATAACCGCAATACCCATATCAGGAACTTCTAAGAAGTTACCCGTAAAAACATATAGTCCAACCAAGATATTAAGGAAGGGTTGATAGATATATGGAATGAAAAAATTCACTTTAACTTATTATAATTACTTATATTGGTTCTGTGTTTAGATAATACTTTTTGGGAAAAGTTTTGATCGTGAAAAAAAGCCTGAGTATAAGCGACCTTCTCCCCCTTGGAGATGGGAGTCATTAATAATCTTTGAAGCAAGTAGAGAAGATAATTTATAGGAAGAAGAAGAGTCCAAAAAAATGAATTTTTATTGAAAAACTTTTCTTTAGGTTTAGTGGCCAAATATGCATTGGCCAGATACTTTCTTACCCACGCATTGGAGGTTAAGAATTTTTGATAAGTGTTTTTTTTGTTTACTATTGGGTGTACCTGCAGAACTTCGTGGGCAGTGTATAAATTTTGATCATTCTTTTGGACAAAAAGGCTGGTGGAGTCCATCCAAAGATTGGTGCAAACTAAATCTTTTTGGTTATTGTGAGGTGTATTACGCTTTCGTCTTAAGTTATTAATTTCTAAGTACA
>CAZQDQ010000038.1:0-9135 GCA_964592455.1 uncultured Pseudomonadales bacterium | reverse complement strand
GGCATCACTAACAGCAAGTGGAGTTACATGGATCTTTTCTTTGGGAATCCAAAAAATCTTAACTAGGTCTTTTTTTGAATTTTGTGAGTCAGTGATTATGGCATCTACCTTTTTGAGTGAAAACCATTGGCGAATTAAATTAATGGTGCTCCTAACACCTTTTGGATAACGGTTGGATAACACCAGTGGTGTTAAATCGTGTACGGTTACGACGGTTGGCTTAGTAAATCTACTTGGTAAAGTTTTGTAAAAAATATCATAAAAAACAAAATGATCAACATCTGAGTTTGACGAGACAATTTGAATCGACGATGTCTTTTTTAAAGCCCTTACCAAGTTCTCTTCATAAAATCCTACTCCCCTACCAGCCGAAGTCCCTTTGCCTATTATTTTTACTTTTATTGTGGACATCTGTAGCTTATTTTAGGGCAAGATCTTCTTTTTTGTATAACTCCCAAAGTTTCATGTAAGCAAAGGCAAAGTGAAGACCTGAGTAGAGTGAGAAGATGAAGCCAGGAAAACCATCTAAAAAACCGCGGTAGCGAAAAAAAAGCTTAAAAAATGTTATGACAGGTTTAATAAATAAATAGTTTACTGTGTTTAGAATGTTTATTTTGAGTTTTTGATTCTTTAGTTCCTTAGCTGCTAGTGTGGAATACCTGTCTTCTCTTAGAAGATAACGATCGAAGGTTGGAGTGGCAAAATGAAGTAAGTCGTTTTTGAGCCAGCCAATGAGACCTTTTACTTCCATTTGCTCGTGGACGTCTTTTGCTGGAAGATAGGCTTTGCCTTTTTGGAAAAGTCTAATTACTGGATCTGGGTACTGACCAGCGTTTTTAAGAAATTTGCCTAAAAAGAAATTTGTTCTCGTTAACCAATAAGCCGATGCAGGCTGTTTGAGATCGGTAGGGGTAGAAAAAAATGGCAAAAATCTATTTATCAATATTTTCGTTGGAGAAATCCAGGAGTCTAGACCAAAAGTTTTACCCTCCAGAAGCTGGATGATCTCTTCTTTTAGCATCTTTGGTACTCGCTCGTCGGCATCTAGCTGTAATATCCAGTCTGACTTTGCCTGATTATTGGCAATTTGTTTTTGGACATGGAAGACGGGATTGTTTTCCCTCAGTAAGACTTTGGCTTTGTATTTTTTGGCTATTTCAACCGTGTTGTCCGTGGAATTACCATCAACAATGATAATTTCATCTACCCAATCCGCAACCGATTTCAAACAGTCCTCCAAAAAAGCTTCCTCGTTGAAAGTGGCTAAGGTTACAGAAATGGTCTGGCGCTTATTACTCATATTATTTTTGCCAATAGGAATTTTTGTAGATGTGGCCATTATTAATTATACTTATAGCAAATAAAACTAGCTTCTCAATTCTCAATTTAGAAAGTTTCTTGTCGAAGTCTTGAAAGGAGAAGTTAGAAATTGTTTTTTGGTATTCGGGAGATCCAATATCAAAATTGTTATTTTCTACCATATTACTTACAACGGTATTAACGATATCTAGCTCACTTAGAATTAATAATGAATTATTAATTCGTTTCCAACCCTTGTCCTGTCCTATTGTATTTTTTGAAACAGAAAATTTGCTCATGTAATATTCTTTAATTTTTTCAACATCTAATTTTCTTATTTGATGAGCAAAGCCTTCTACTAAATCGGTATACTTAGCCACACCATCTTTTCCAATAATTGCATTTTTTTCATCCATGTAATCTATTGCAAATGGTGCATTAATACCCAGTTCTTTTAGTTCTTTATTGATTTTATCTGCAAGTTCCACTACTTCTCCATTATTTGATCTTGAACCAAAAACTTTCTCTCTAATTGTATTGCGTGTTCTAAATCCTTCTACTTTGTCTAGTTTTGGTATATGCTCTGGAAAAAGCGTGTGTAATAAATTATGGAAGCTCCTTGTTTCTATAAAGGGGAACACCCCACTAGCGCGACCACCTTTAAAACCAATCGATATTACCTTGTCTGGGCTGTCAGGGTCTTGAACAACAAGTGACTCTGTACCTATTCCAACGACCTTAAGTTCGGGAAATAACTCTTCAATAACTCCTGCGCCATTCTGGAATAGTTTAGATCTCAATTCAGTATAATTGTTTAAACCAATCTTAACTTTTTCGATACTAATTTTTCCATTTGTTGAAGAGGGAGCGTATTCTAAACTACTTATTAACATGTGTTGAGAGTATTTTGTACATTACATTTCCAGCTGGATCTTTGATGGTATCGACTAAATACTTGTCGTCCACCGGTTCGTCTGCACTGATTATAAGAGTATTTTGGTTATTTTTGTCCTCGTTCCAGTTGATGGTTTTAAATTCAAACTTGTCTAGTTTTCTGACAGTGGAAAAGCCAAACTTATCCCTTGGAGTCATGACAATTTCTTTTTGCATTCTTTCTGGTGGAAACTTCAGATAGAAGGCCAGAAGAATATATGGCTGATCCAGACGATCTGTAATCATAATTTTATCGTATTTTGACCCATTTCCTTTAATATAAGAACTGATTTGGTCAAAACCATACTGCCAAGCATAAGGAAGAACTTTTGGATAAGCCACAAAATACTGATGCAAGTAAATTATGAAGAAGTAAGCATTTAAGATTAGGAAGAGTGTTACAGGAACTGTTTTTCTTTTGATGTTTTCTAGCAATCCCCAGAACCCAGCTGTTATCACTAAACTTACTGGAACAACCATATTTTGACTACGCAAAGCATGCGGTGACTGAAAAGTGAGTGAGGCGGCCAAAGGAGCTACCAAAAACCAAATTAAGGTAAACCTAGCATGTTTGTTTTTTGCTTTCAGCAAATAGTAAATGCCAATTAAATATAAAGGGGCTAGGAAAATGTAGAACTGGCCAAACCCTGGCACTTTGCTACGGGCAATCTCGTCGCCATTGATAAACAAAAATCTTGGTGAGTAATGCGACAAGTAGTTTTTGAAAAACCGGAGACTGTAAGACAGATACTGATTGTGTACTAGACGGGTGTAAAGAGTTTGCTCGTGGCTTCTGCGGTACTCCAAAGCCTGCCACAACGGACCAGAGTCAGAAAAAACAGAGACCCCAGAGAAGCGCGACTGCCCTTCCTTTGAGAGCATTTGGCTAGCAAGTGGCAGAGAAAGAATAACTCCAAGAACTAGGGCAATCACAATGGTTTTGGATTGCCTTGCCATTTTAAGTAGTCTGCTTTTATAAATAATGACAAGTGAAAGAGCTAGTATTGGGGCGATAAGCCTATTGGAATGGTAAGTGTATAAGCTTATAGCAAAGAAAATAGGGAAACCATAAAAATAGTTTCTATTTTTGAAACTATTAATAAAACAATAGATACCAGCTAGTAAAAAGAAAAGCCCAGCATTTACTTCCCAACCTCCACGAGAAAAATGAATAGACCACGGTGAAATAGCAAAAATCAGCGTAGCGATAAGTGCAGGATAATGTTTTCTTTTAAGAAATTTTAAAGAAAGTTGGTAAACTAACCAAATACTAATTGTTCCTAAAATAGCAGATGGTAAACGAACAGCTAAGACTGTCAAATCTAGAAAGTAGACAAACGGCAAAACAAGATAAAAATATACTGGTGGCTTATAGTCGTCGAACGACCTAAAAACGAGCGGCCAGTTGGCTCCATGCTCGTCCTTTCCTGTTTTTATTAGTGACCAGGCGTTGTAGCCAATGGCAGCTTCATCTGCATTTAGGCCAGCTGGAAATCTTGTCAGTAAAACAACTCGCGCCAAAAATCCGAGGATAATGATAGCAGCAAGAAAAATGTTTTTTGTTTTCATTTGGTTATAACTGCTCTAAAGATAATTTTTTTGTCTGGTGTCTCGATTTGTTTGAAAAACCTTACACCGTCTCCTGCTATATCAAAGGTACGGTTTATGTTTCCTTCCGTGCCTATGAACAAAACATCTTTTTGGTGCTCTAGCTCGCTTGAGCCAAACTGATGAAAATAAACATTGCCAACGTTGCCTACCTTGCCAACATCTAAGCCACCACTTGTGAAGCGGTTCTCCTTTTGATAAGTTTTTGGATCGTATTGAGTATAAAATAGGTAGTAAATGTACGGTTGACCGTAGACATCGGTAAAAACAACCTTAGAAGCCGGATTGTCTTTAATTATTTGAACAGCTTCTTTATGGCCAGCGTTGAATTCGCTTGCAAAGACTGCCCCAGAATGAAGAAAGTAGAGATCGAACAAGTAGATGCTGACCAAAAGGTAAAGTGGCAAGAAAGAAATAAAGATAAATTTAGATTTCCCATAGAGATAATAAAAACCTGCACCAGAAATAGTTGACAATGGAATTGTCATAAAAAGTGCTCTTAAAGGTGAGTACTCAGCCAGAGTCAGTGAGGCCGGAATAGGAGAGAGCAGGAGGAGACCGAAAATAATTTTTTTGGCGTTTTTTGAAAAAACTTTGTTTAGATAGTATAAGCCAAACATAAGTGGTACGAACTCCAAATGATTTAAGAGACCAGTCCCTGGTATATGGGCTCTTTCAGAAACTCTAACCCCTTCGTAAAAAAGTATCTCTGGGGAAAAGTGATATAAGTAACGAGATAGGACTAAGTTTAGAGTTAATAACGGCTGATTCTCGTAGTAAGTGTTTGCCAGCTGCGGTTTGTAACCAAAAATACTGAGAGTGGCCAAGCGATTACCAGCTTGACCAAAGAAGACTCCATATAGTAACCAAACACCGAAAAGAACAAACGGAATAAGATAGAAAAAGTTTTTTTTTCTTGAAAAAAAAATGGATAGTTTGGTTACCGACTCTTTTTTGTAGACGAAAAAGAAAAGAATAAAAAGTAGTGGTGTTAACAACTTTGCTGCCTGATACAGAACTAAGGTAAGAGAAGCAAGAAAAAGACTGGGAAAAAGACTAGATTCGTTTTTTAAGAACTTTAAATAATAGTACAAAGAAAAAAGTAATATGCTGGTAAAAACATTTACCTCCCAAGCACCACGAGAAAAGTGGACTGCCCAGGGTGAAATGGCAAGAGAAAAGCTGGCAAAAATAGGTAAGAAGCTATTTTTTTTGCTGTCTAAGAGTTTGGTTAAAAAAAGATAAAGACCATAAATACTTAAAACACCAAATAAGGCATTCGGCAAGCGAACAGCAAACTCATTTAAGCCAAATACTGCGACTGAGGGAACAGTGAGATAAATATAAAAACCAGGTTTGTAGTCACCAAAGCTCTTGAAGATCAGAGGCAAAAAGGCACCATGTTCATCTCTTCCTGTTTTGAGAAGTGAGTAAGCATTGTAACCTATTGCCGCCTCGTCCCAGGTGAGACCGTTGGGGACAGTAGAAAGATTGTAAGTTCTAAGAAACAATCCCAAGACAAGAACTGCTACCAATATTATTTGTTTCATAATATTTCTGCAATTATAAAGGCTATATTACCATCTAAGAAATTAATGGTATCTAAAATGACAGCATTGCTAGGTATATTTTCAGATGAGGTGATTAGTAATGAGTTACTAGTTGTAACTTTTTGGCCACTTTCTAATGTGAGACTTGCAGTGATGCCATTTGGGATTTGCCAATCATTTACATAGTAATGGTTTTGAAATTTGTCTGTCCACAACCAATCTGATTTGCTAAAACGAATAGTTTCAGTTTTACTTTGAACTAACTTTGGATCAGTTTTGTTATAAAAAAAGTCGAAAATATGTGGTTCTCCGTATTTTTTGGTGATAAAGATATTTTGATACTTTTGGCCATTGTGATTTATATAGTTATAGACTTGTTTGTATCCATATTGCCACGATGATGAATATTGAAATTGGTAGCTAGACCAATATTTGTAAAGATAAGACAAAGCAAAAATAACAAATAAAGAAACGATAAAACACATAACAGCTTCTAAATACTTTTTGTTAATTTTTTCCACAAAAGTAAAGCCTACAGCAAAAAACAAACAAATAAATATGATTAGTGGAGATGGTCTAATTGCCTGCGGAGGATCATTGGTCAGTGAAGCTGCTAAAGGGCTAAGGAAAAAAAGTAAAACTAAGAATGTCAGCTCCTTTGATCTACCTCTTAAAGCAAAGACAAGACCAATAAAAGAAAAAAGCAGTACTGGATAAGTTGCAAGGTTTTGCCCAGGAATGGCAAACTGGTACTGTGCGCCTTTAGTTTGGTTCCAAAATTGAAAAGTAAAATAACTAAAGTAGTTTTTAATAACACTAGTAGTAAAAAATACAGGACGGTTGTAAATTAGCTTTGGTAATGGTTGAGGTAAAGAACTGTTTTGCCTTGATTCTCCGATTTGATAGATGGTATTGGAGTTTAAAATTTTTAATTTATCGTAACGGGCTAGACCCTGTCCGGATTTGATTTGGTTTAAAACCATTACGGAAGCTAGGAGAGCGATAATAAGGCTAAGAGAAAAACTTATACTTCTAAAGTTGATCTTCTTGAAATAGAAAACTAAAAAAGCTAAGGCTGTGAGAGGAACCAAAATGCGATAACTATTGTAGGTATGCAAAGCAAGAGCAAACAAAATAGCAGAATAAATAAGATGATAACTTTTGCTAAATGATGAAAGTAAGAAATATAGACCAAAAAGATAAAGTGATAGTCCTAAGTTGGCTTCCAGTGCAGGCCTTGACAAAAAAATATGCCAAGGTAAGAGTGAAAGTACCAGGGCAGAAAAAGTGCCCGCATTTAGTCCTTTGTAGCTAAAATTTATTTTCGCTTGTTTAAAGACAAGATTTGTCAAAAGATAAATACCAAAAACAGCAAAGATACCTGAAATGGCTGAGAGCAACCTGATAGAGAAAGTGTTTAAACCGAACAGGCTAACAAAGGGAACGCTTGTGTAAATATACACTGGAAGTTTGTAGTCTCCGAAAGCAGGAAAGATAGCCGGCAAAAAGTTTCCCCATTCATCTTTGCCAGTTTTTAAGATTGAGTAAGTGTTGTAACCCAAACTTGCCTCGTCCCAGTTTAGGGAGGGCGGATTATTACCAAGACCCCAAAGTCTGGTAATGGCTGAAATGATTAAAATTGTTATTAATATATATTTTTGCTTGTTTATCATAAGTTTGGAAAATCGAATATTTCAAAGGCTTCAGAGTTTGCAGAAGTTACTTTTTGGAGTGTTCGTCTATTGGCTGGTAACAAGGCTGACGGCGGACTGATATACAGTGTACGATCGTTGATATCTTCCGGCCAGTTCATTTTGCCGAAAATGAATTTTCCCAGATTGTATCTTTCTAGTTGATCTAGATACATTATGTCACTCTTTTTGTTTATCTGCTCACTCCACTCTTTTGTTTGCTGTTGAAAATCTTTTGGATTTACCGGCAGGTAAAAAGAAATAAAAGACTGCGCTTGATTGCCCCTTTCTATCCGGACGAAATCATAAGAGTTTTCTATCGGTTTAATTAAAGAAACCACCTCTCTCCACCCGTAGGACATAGCTAGTGGGTATTTTGTACTAGAGGCTGAGAAGTAGTCTTCGAAATAAATAATTGAGGAGGTGGTTACCACCAAGAGAACAAAACTACTGATAATTTTTTTTGTATTGAATTTTTTTGTAAGAAACCACCAGACACCATAACTGGTTAGGATTTCAGGTAGCATGGCATACGCACTTGCCCGATTAGGACGGTAACCTTCCTTGGTAATAGCGGCTGGTAATGAAGCTAAGAACAGCCAAATCCAGATAATTGTCGAATTTTTTATGCCAAAGCGAGTTATTAAATATATGGCGTATAAAATAAACGGCAGCTGCCAGAAGTAAAGAAGTCCACGTCCAGGAATTATTGAATAAGTAGTCTCCTTGCCACCTTCTGTAAACCAATATGTAGGTGACAAATAGGAAATATAATTTTCAATAAATTTATCAATTCCGTAAAAAAGATTGTTATGAATCGTTTTTTCAAGAATATAATTTGGAGATCGGTATAAAGCGTAAGATATTGCCTGATGAATCTCTTTTTGCTGCTCACCGTTAATGTTAAAGACCAGCAAGTCTGATCCCCTTGCTGAGGCTTTGCCTGTAATAGTGGCAAAAACCTGAGGAGAAATGATGAGTAAAAAAATAACACCAGGAAAAATGATATTTTTTATGTCAAGTTTGTGCCAGTAGAAACCAAAGAGGAAAACAATGAAAAGCGGTAGAAAAACTTTTGCTGCGTGATATGAATAAAAACTAAGACCCCAAAATATTGCTGTCCACAAAAAAAATTGACGGCTTTTTAGCCCTATCAGAAAAAAGTACAAACCAATCGGAAAGAGAAATGAGAGCAGATTGGCTTCGAGAGCCATTCGGGAAAACTGAATGTGCCATGGGGAAATGGCCATGACAAATGATGCCAGATGGCCAACATTGACTTTAAACTTTGATAGTAAAGTTTCTACTTTGTAAGAGTCAGCAAAAAGTTGGTTGGCTAAAAAATAAGCAACTACAATTGCCATTGACCCTAACAGAGCACTTGGCAGACGTGCGGCAAACTCATTTAATCCAAAGGCAGCAACGCTGGGAATCATTAGGTAAGTTTGAAGAGGCGACTTGTAGTCCAAAAAAGACTTAAAGGAAGTGATTGGCCAACTTACCCCCCATTCATCTTTACCAGTTTTTAAAAGACTGTAGGCCGTATAGGCTTGACTGGCTTCGTCTGGAGTAAAACCTTTGGGAAAACTACCCAATCCTATAAATCTAATCAGAAATCCAAAAATAAAAATAAGAGCAAGAATTAGGAGAGAAGTTTTTTGCATTTTCTTTAATTATTATAGTGCTTTTGTTGTTTTTTGGCGTTGTCTTGTTTTTTTATTTTTGGATTTGTTTTATAGATGTTAAAGTAGATTTTGCCGGTTTTATCTTTTATGCTTGTGACGTGTGCCAAAAAGTGTTCGATTGCTTGATCTTTTGAAATGGACAAAATATCGCCAACTAAGAAACCTTCATTAAGCGGATCAATTTCCCAGTTTATTGGTCTGGTAACAGCGTTGCCAAAAGTGACCATGCTGTTAAAGGGGGGATTATTGTAGTAGTTAGATTTAATATCTGAAAATTGTGACTGAAAGGTTTCGGGAGGAAACTGCAGATAAAAGACTATTGGGGAATAGAGCGCCTGGTCACGGCTGTTGTCGATGATAATATTGGAG
>CAZQDQ010000037.1:0-9194 GCA_964592455.1 uncultured Pseudomonadales bacterium | reverse complement strand
AAAAACAATAGCTCTTCCTTAGGTGTAAAAACGAGTTTCCTCCCCACACCATTCTCAAATCCCCATTTATTAAAATTCTCTCTCTCCTCAGTCGTAAAACATATCTCTATGGCCCCCTCTTCAAAAACAAACACATCTTTTAATGCGCTATAACCATTGACCGCTTTTTCAAATAGTTCATCTACGTGTCTACTCACCATCAGCGACTCTGACAGCCTCATCCTCATCACTCCCATTGCCATGTAACACTTCTCCAAGTCGGTATTTGGCAAAACAACCCTAAAACTAATCACGTCTGGAATCTCTTTTATTCCACTAACACTCCCTCCACCTCTCATTCCTCTTCGCTTTTGTTTTTCCGCAATTTCATAGTATCCTCCAACTCTATGCCCAATTTCCGCTTTAATTCCATGTTTCCTAAGTTCTTCTCCAATCACATATTCCATTCCCTCAATAAATTCAGCCGACAGTCTCACATCACCATCTACCATCCTTCTAATTTGCTCGTACTTTGCAGAATCGAAATAAGGAAACGCTAAATCTTGCAACAAATTTTTTACCTCCCACATTCCAAAAGCTTCTGCCATTGGTGCATAAACAGTCAAAGTCTCTTTGGCTTTCTTTTTCTGTGTCTCAGGCTTCATCCCGTCCATAGTTATCATGTTATGAACCCTGTCAGCCAATTTTATTCTGGCCACCCCGGGGTCAATCAAACTTTCTCTAGCTACTTTCCGTAGTGTCTCAAACTCAGATTTTTCTCCAGTCTTAGATTTCAACTTTGTTACCCCGTCCACCAAAAAGGCGACCCTGTCACCAAACATTTCTTTTACTTTCTCCAAGGAAATCAAATCAGGATGATTCTCCCAACTGTCGTGCAACAAACCAGCAACAACCTCATCTTCATCCGCTTCCCAACTCTCCAAAATACTAGCCACCGCCACACAATGATCTACGTATTCCCCAAACGGTGGCGTCTTTCTTTTCTCACCTCTATGTACCTCCACAGCAAGTTCCAACGCCTTCAATACTCTCTCACTTTTACCGACCGCAAAATCTTCTACATTTTTAGCAAAAACCCTCTCTGGTCTCAACACTTCCTCCTTCATTAACTCCCAATTCTACTACTCAGGATCTCTCAAGTCATTCACCCTATCAAGATCAGAGCTTGTAATTGCTTCAATCTTTTCTTCTATATATGATTTATACTCCCTCAGTGCTTCAACACGCCTTACATAAAACGACTCGTCACTTTTGCTATTATCTATCATCGATTTCTCCATATTTCTAACAACAATCACCGCTGCATACCAATTCATCAGTTCATCGTCTTCAACTTTATCAGCATCATTTTTTGGTCTCAACCCGTCTACATTTTTTCTAGCTTCCTTCAACTTACTGTATTCAGAGTCCTCAGACAAGACTTTTTCTCGAGTATGTGCATATACACTACTATAAGCCGCAACGCTTTCAAGTGCCTTTTCAACCTTTTTTAGTTTTTCTTCAAAATAAAAAAGCTTTTCGTGCTCATTCATGTTTTCACCCATTAAATCAATACCTCGATCAGATTCCTCTACACTTGTCTCATCATTTTGGAGTCCAAGACTTTCAACTTCTGAGTATCCTGCATGAGCTGCGACATTTCCAAAAGTCTCGCCGTTCGGTACTACAGGTCTACTATCTTGATCATTTGCACTCGGCATAAAATTTATTTCAAATTTTAATAATAGCCAATCTTCACACACACACACACTTTTTGTCAAATTTTCCATCTCACTATCCACGATCTATCATCCACGATCTACGATCCAATATATAATAGAGTCCATCATGGACAATCAAGTTACACTCGAAAAGATTATTTCTCTTAGCAAGCGCCGCGGCTTTATTTTTGCTGGCTCCGAAATCTACGGTGGCCTAGCCAATACTTACGACTTTGGCCCCCTTGGTACCGAATTAAAAAGAAATCTCTTAAATCATTGGTGGAAAACTTTTGTTACAGACAGGCAAGACATGTTTGGCTTAGACACTTCTGTTCTAATGAGTCCCAAAGTTTGGGAAGCCTCTGGCCACACCGCAAGTTTCACCAACATCATGATTGACTGCCTCGATTGTAACTACCGAACCCGTGCTGACCATCTTATCGAAGATGCTCTACCAGATCTCGGCAACGTCGAAGGTAAACCCTTGGCGGAACTAGACCAACTTATTGCCGACAACAAAATTACTTGTCCCAAATGCAAAAAACAAAACTGGACAAAAGTCAGAGAGTTCAACCAGCTATTCGAAACCCAAATTGGCATCATCACCGAGGGCAAAAACACCGCATACCTAAGAGGGGAACTAGCCCAGGGTATGTTTGTCGACTTCAAACAAGTGCTTGACTCTATGCACCCCCGCCTTCCTTTTGGTCTCGCCCAATCCGGCAAGGCCTTTAGAAACGAAATCACCATGGGCAAGTTTACTTTTAGAACTCTCGAATTTGACCTTGCTGAATTTGAATACTTTGTCAAACCAGAAGAATGGGAAAAATATTTCGAATACTGGAAACAAGAAATGTTCAAGTTTGCCGTTTCACTTGGTTTAGACGAATCCAAACTCCGTTGGAGATCTCACACTAAAGAAGAATTAAGTCACTACAGCTCGCGTACCGAAGATTTAGAATACGAATTCCCTTGGGGACACAAAGAAATGTTTGGCTTAGCATACCGCACCGACTTCGACCTCAAGTGTCACTCAGAAAAATCCGGTGTCGACCTTCGCTACACCGACCCCATAACCAGCGAAAAATTTATTCCTCACGTCATCGAGCCCACCTTTGGTCTCTCTCGCCTTGTCACTATTATTCTCATGAATGCATATACAGAAGATCTAGAAAAACAAAGAGTTCTCCTTAAACTTCCACCAATTCTCTCTCCTTACAAAGTCGCAGTCTTCCCATTAGTAGCCAACAAAGAAAATATTAGTGCCAAGGCTCAAGAAGTTTTTGACTTGCTCAAAAACCAACTTCCAACAGCCCTAGATGGCAGGGGCAATATTGGCAAGCGCTACTACACTCATGACGAAATCGGTACTAATTATTGTGTTACTATCGATTACCAAACCTTAGAAGACAACACAGTAACAGTAAGGGACCGCGACACCGCCACCCAAGAAAGAATCTCTGTTGTCAACCTTGCCAGTTATCTCAACAAAAAACTCCAATAAAATACCACCCTAAAATCAGAGTGGTAAAGAACCTACTTCAAAATCTCCAGAATTTTTTCCAGGTACATCTCGAAGGTACCATCTTCTCTTCTTGGCATCGGCCTTACTTCAATGCACATATCGTTCCCATATCTTTTCAGACGGAAATACCACCAAATACTTCTCAAAAATAGTGGTACATCTAACCGATCAACCTCCTCGAATCTCACAAGTTTCGGACCAACCACCACCTCTTGCTCAGACAGTTTCTGACAATAGTCTTCCATAGAACTAAACGTCAGTGGACCACCATACCTATTAACCTTGTACCCTGCCAAAGACTCAAGAATATACTTTCGCCATATCGCCTCTTGTGGGTAATCTCTCAAGAACCAGTCAATATTCTTCCCAAGTTTGTTTAGACAACTTATGGCGTTACCTGGTGAAACAGCAACCGTAAACTGTATCGATGATGTCCTCGCCAGTGGCGCCAGAGCGCCTCTTCCATCCAGCGCAAGCCAAACAGCGTCTCGCTCGTCAGGAATCACCAATAAGTCTTCATCTGTGTCCAACACTGGTGCAAATAATGGTCTTGCACCATTTAAATAAGCAACTCTGTATAAATCGTCCAGACAACCCGGGGCAACATCAAGAACTTTTTCTTTTTTAGAAGGACAAGTAGAAAGCTCTATATTGTGTCTGCCTAGCTCGTAAGTAAAGGTATTTCCATTACTTTCAATACAAGTAATCAAATTAGAACTTTTACCAGTAATCATCCACCCCCGACTCAAAAGCCCACTAAAAATGCTTTGAGAGACGGCTGTTGTAACAGGATTACCACTATCATCCAAAAACTGAGTTTCTACTTCCATACCAATTGAGCCAAAGTCAACCGAAGTCACGTCTTTACTAAAATACTCAACCAATCTTTTCATCACTATCTCCTTGAATATAAATGTACCCTCTCAACTTATTGAGAGGGGTTTATTTTCAAGTCACTAAAAACAATCCTCTCCCAAAAAGAGAAAACTGTTTTTATGATGATTGTTTTGTTTATAACCCAACATATTTTCTTAATGCTTGATAAAACTGCATTGACGACTCTATATCTACCCACTCCGTTTCCGAGTGAATCTCTCCCCCCATGGACTTGTTCATCAGGACCAAAGAGTTGGAAAAGTGTCTAGCATCCGACGCTCCATAAGTTTGTTTTACTTCTAATTTTTTTCCAAATCCTTTCTCCATTATTTGCAAATATCTAGTCACCTCAGGATTACTAACATCGGTAAATGTCGGCAAACCAGTAGACATTCTCTCCACAGAAACGTCAACGCCCAAATCACTTGTAACTTTTTCTACTTTTTGTTGAATTTTTTCAATAGAGTCTGTCTCTGGGTAGCGAAAGTCAATTTTCATTTCCGCCAAAGGGCAGACTTGGTTGGTAGACCCACCACCTGTTATTTTCCCTATACACATTGTTGTCTCCCAGCTCTCCCTCTTGTTGTTTTCACCATAAATCTCCAACAGCTTGCCACCCACCAAAATTAGTGAGTCAATAGCATTTTTCCCCATCCAAGGACGAGAGGCATGGGCTGGCACTCCAGTAGCGGTAAGTTTTAGCTGGCAAACTCCTTTAGCTTTTTCTACAAACGACAAGTTATCTCCTCCGTCAGGAACTATCAGAATCTTTGGAGAATATCCGCTTTCAGCCAGCACTTTTCCTCCATCAAAACCTCCAATTTCCTCGTCAGTAGTTATTACCAAGTCAAGATCCAATCCTTTCTCACAAGCTTCGTTTATTAAGGCAGTACCAATTGGTATCGAAAACTTCATGTCCGAAGTCCCTCTGCCTATAGCTCTTTCGCCTTCTGTTTTCATTTCAAATTGATTATCAGTTCCAAAAACTACATCAATGTGCACCATGTAGCAAAGATTGGGGGTGTTGCTATTTTTCACCGAAATCTTTAAATACTCAAAACCATTACTAGTTTTTCTTTCTACAAACAGTCTTTTGTCAATCAAAGAGACAACGTAATCTAGTGCTTTTTTGTTTTCTTCAAAATTTCTAGTTACAGTTTTAAATGAAACAAGCTTGGATAATTGGCTTACAAAATCCTCTCTGTTCATTTCTTTAATCTTTCTAGTGCTAATTTATAACCACCCATCCCTCGCTCAAGCCACTGATTGACTCTTGTAATTGTAGCCGTACTAACTCCGGTCTTTTCATATATTTCTCGGTAAGAAATTCCTTTAGAAAGCATAACTGCCACTTTAAATCTTTCCGCAAAAGTCTCAATTTCTTGTGGGGTCATTAAGTCCCGAAAAAAAGCTTCTGCTTCACTTACAGATTTTAGGCACAAAATTGCCTCAAAAAGCACTTTTGTGTCTTTAGTTTTCCAATTTTCTGTTTCTTTTGTCATATGCTTATTGTATTAACGTATTAACATACTAACACGCTAACACAGACTTGTCAAGGCACAAAAAAGCCCCCAATCTCTCAAGGGCGTCGACCTACTTCAACATCACCACTCCTACCACCATGATCGAATACACACTTCTTTAAAGACTTCTCCAGTTAAGTTTAAAAACAACTTAACTATTCACAAAGTGTTCAAAGAAACGGGTACTTGACAATATGGTATGTCAAATTTTTATTGACAATGCGGTACAAAATGCTAACATACAACAAGATGGCATCAACTGAAAAAAGTGGATGGCACAACAAAGAAATCTCAATTAACGGCAAAAACTTTACTGTCGAAAAAAACACCAATTTAGAAAGAGAAAGCAAATCTCAAAAGCTAGCCCTTGCAGAAGAGCTCACCCCACTTACTGGAAAAGGGTTCTTAAGAAGTGATCTTATGAGCGAAGAGCTCCAAGAAGATGTTGCTAATCATGTCGTAGAATCACAAAGGCTAACAGTCATAAGAAACAAAGAAAAAGAACCAGTTGCTTTTATAGCCGCAGAAGTTACAAATATCGATGGTCAAAATGTTTACCACCTTGGTGGAATAATCGTTGACCCCTCTCTCCAAGGCTCTGGACTTGCAAAATTAATACTCACAGATGAGTTACTGGAAACAAAAGCAGACATTTTAATATTAAGAACTCAAAGTAAAAAAATGCTTGGTCTTGCCTCAAAACTTGCTACCTTGGACGCCGAACTTACTCTACACTTTGCTAAATTAATTTATCCAGAAAAACTAGATGGTTTTATAAACAAAGGTGTTTACCGCAATGGCCAATCGCTATACGAAGATGAGTTACAATTTGCAAAAGATGCCATCGACGAAATAAACTGGCGTGCAGGAGACTCTCTTGTCGTATGTGGTTGGGTAATCATCCCCTAAAATGTTGACAAACAAAGACCTAAACTGTATGCTCTCTTCTAATAGCGCTTGAGTTGGGAGAATGGGCCCAATAAGCTGACCAGTGAATCATCCTTTGGAAAGTAGCTGGATCCGGAACGAGAACCGTCATCATATCTCAAACCATAATCAGTTCAAAACTACGAGATGGTTACAAAGTCTGGTGTTAGCAATAGCACAGAAAAACAAGGTGGCACAGCGGAAATCCGCCCTTGAATGCTTATAAATTAATAGGCGCTCACGGGCGGCTTTTATTCAAATATGTATAGCAAAGAAAAAAACAACCCGCTATCTGGTAGCATCGCCGAAATTAAACTTATTGGCGAACCATATCAAAAAATTGTTAATGGTGATCGAGTTGACGCTACCGAAGTTATGGAAAAAATCGCTTACAGCGAAAATTATCCACAAAAACTAAAAAATTCACTCCGCGAAAATCAATCAAGTTTAATACCTCTAACAGAAGGTGGTTACTACGGAATAGACACCAAAATTAAAAAAGGTGAACATTTAAGCTACGAAGAAGCCTTCTCGCTTATGACATTTGTCAGCATGGCAAGCAACAAACAGATAAGGGTCGAGGTCTCTCCAAAAATAAAGATTGGTGACACAAGTAGTGAAACTGTTTATTCTCAAGCAATTGCCCTATTATCATCCATGTCTGCTAAGGAGGCATATGTTGGCTTAACACCAGAAGAGATAGCCGGACTTACAGCTGCTACGCTCGAACTAGACACATTGATCAGAATTAACGGTGGAGACCAAGTCTTTGGTGTTGGTGGCATGGGTGGTGACAAGGGTTATCCAAAAAACGGGAGTAGTTCAAAACTTTTTAGCCTCTCAACAATGAGTTCTGCAGTTTTGGCAAATTTCCAAAATGTCCACAAACATCACTCATATCCCAACACTTCCAAAGTCGCTGGTCAAACTGCCATAGAAGCTATTGGTGGCCGCTCTGATCAAACTTCTTCAGCTCAAATGGAACACTTACAAAAAGAGTCTGGGCTATTAATGTCATCGTGTCACACTACCAGAACAATCCACACTATCTCGCACAGACTAAAAGGCGAAACAATAAACCACATTGTGGGCCCACTCTCGATTCCTATAAGCAAAGAAACTAGTGTAAATGCCATGATCGGAGTTAATGACAATGTTCATCCAGAAACTGTAATTAGATCACTGCAAATTTTGCAAGAAAAGGGCGTTCAACACTACGATAATAGCGTAGCTTTTTGCGGTCTTATAACTCAAAACTCAAGTCCACTAGACTTCCAGGAAAACTCTTACCGTGTGTCCAAAGAAACAAGACAAAGTGTTGTTCTTGACGAAGTTGCTCCCCCACCTTACGACACACTTGCCTCATTCTTGGTTAACGGTAAAAATATGGGCACATTCGTCATCAGACCAGCCGACTTTTTAGAACAAAGGTTTATAAACGAAGTAAGTTTCAACCAACTACTTATACCAAACACTTCAGAAAGTATTCTTGCAGCAAATGCGGACGCTGTAAGTGGCAAAGATCTGGCCAAATCCATCTATCTTGCTATGACTGTAGCTCTTGGCCTATTCACCAGATACTATGCTCATCTACCGAATGCTCTTGATCAAAAATCAGGGAGAATAAATAGTTATATGCTTCAAGAAGCCTTCATCAATGCTTTCGAAGCAATAACAAATGGATTTGGCATCAACAAGCTCGAAGAATATGTTCAAATGAGTTACGATGTAATCAAGAAAACAAAATGAACAAACTCACAAACCTCCTTGGGAAAAATCCACTTATTGGCATGATCCATTTTCCACCACTAATTGGTCACAAAGACTATCCAGGATTTCAATATATTGAAAACAAAATGCTAGCAGAAGCAAAAATAATAGTAGACTCTGGCTTTGATGCAATCATAATTGAAAACAACTATGACATTCCTCACAAAGAGTTTATCAGCCCCGAATCAGCAGCCATGTTTTGCTCACTGGCTAGGTCACTACAAAAAAATATAAAAATTCCATTTGGTGTAGATGTTCTGTGGAATGACTACAAAACATCACTATCAATATGCGCCTCCACAAATGCCTCATTTTTTAGAGTACCAGCCTTTGTCGACTCAGTCATCACTTCTTACGGACCAATGATTGCTAGGGCAAAAGATGTAATAGATTTAAGAAAAGAATTAGGCTTAGAAAATATCGTTATATTGGCAGACATTCAAGTCAAACATTCCGAAATGGTTGATAAAAACAAGACTTTAACTCAATCAGCAAAAGAAGCTATTAGTCTCGGCGCAGACGGCATAATTGTGACTGGAAAATGGACAGGTGATGCCCCCAAAATGGACGACCTAATCGAAACAAGAAACGTCGACAGAGATTTTCCAATAATCATTGGTAGCGGAGCAACAAATGAAAATCTAGATTCTTTACTTCGATACGCAAACGGAGTAATTGTCGGCACAGCTTTAAAGGAAGGTGAGTATTTTTCCAAGGAAAAAGAAATTAACCTTAAGCCATTCGAAGCAACTCTAAGCCAAAAAAAATGCATAGATTTTAAAGAGTCGTTTCACACTGCTATAAAAAAATGAAAACCATCAATCTTGTCTCTAGTAAATCTATAGACAATGTTGATAATAAAACCACAAACAG